>NZ_JBSFUK010000007.1:0-254675 GCF_053591755.1 Streptomyces sp. NPDC002926 | reverse complement strand
GTTCAGCCCGCCGGGCGGGCGGACCCTGCCGGTCGCGGGACCGGCGTCGACGGCCCCGCCGCGGCCCGCGTCCGCGACCCGGGGTCCTGGACCGATCGGCACCTTGGAGCCGGGCAGCCGGACCGGTCCTGCCGTGGCGGGCGGGGCCACGGCCGGTGAGGGTGCGGCCTGGCCCGTACGGGGGTCGCTGCCGCCCCGCCAGGCGGAATCCCAGTCCGCCCCTTGCCGGGACGGCGGGGGCTGCGGCGGCGCCTGAGGGCGCGGAGGCGTGGGCTCGGCGGGGCGCTGCGGGGCCGGAGCCGGGGGGCGGCCGCCGCGGCGCTGCTCGATCATCGCGGTGGCCCGCTCCGGCAGCCAGGCGGACGCCGTACCGCTGTCGTCGCTGCCGGAGGAGAAGAGATGCGGGGCGAGCTGCGCCTGCAGATCCTCGGGCGTCGGCCGCAGCCCGGCCTCCATCTGCATACAGGAGTCGATCAGGGGCCGGAGCTCGTCCGGCAGCCCCTCCAGGTCCGGGCCCTCGCGCAGCAGCATGAACACGGTCTCGACCGGGTTCGCGCCGTGGAAGGGCGCATGTCCGGTGGCCGCGAAGACGAGCGTGGAGCCGAGCGAGAAGACATCGCTCGCGCCGGTGACGCTGCGTGAGTCGCGCGCCTGCTCCGGCGACATGTACGCGGGCGTGCCCACGGCGACGTTGGTCATCGTCAGCCGGGTGTTGGAGACGCCGGACGCGATGCCGAAGTCGATGACCCGCGGCCCGTCCTCCACGACCAGGACGTTCGACGGCTTGAGGTCGCGGTGGACGAGACCCGCGCCGTGGATGGACTGCAGCGCCTCGGCCACACCGGCCGCCAGCCAGCGCACCGCCTGGGCCGGCATCGGCCCGCACTCATTCACTATTTCTTCGAGGGAGGGGGCAGGGACGTACGCGGTGGCCAGCCACGGCACGGCCGCCCGCGGATCGGCGTCCACCACGGCCGCGGTGTAGAAGCCGCTGACGGCGCGAGCGGCCTCCACCTCGCGGGTGAAGCGGACGCGGAACAGCTGGTCCTCGGCAAGCTCGGTACGCACGGTCTTGATCGCCACCCGTCGGCCGGACGCCGACCGGGCGAGATAGACCAGTCCCATGCCGCCGGCACCGAGCCGGCCCAGCACCTCGAACGGACCGATCCGTCTCGGGTCATGCTGCGTCAGCTGCTCCATCACTTGCCTGCCACCTCCCCGTACGGGCCCCAGAAGAAATGGGGCCCGTCACAGCCCCGTGCAGCGTCTCACCGCCGAGACCCTCAGCGGTGCGCACCCTGATTCTTCCTGTCGAAGGCGACGGTTGCGAACCCGGGGGCGGATCGGGGTGTCTCACCCGGTTTCGGGCACGCTTCGGGGACGGATCGGTTCAGCTGCGGGCCTCCAGGTGTCCCTGGGCGCGCAGGGAGCCGCCGCAGGAGATCGCGTCACTGCCGTCCCCGGTGTGCCAGGCCCCGTACACAGTCCTGACGCGGACCGGCCACTTCGGGTTGCTCACGTCGTCGCAGTCGACGACCAGCCGCCAGGTGTATGAGGAGCCGCTGTAGCAATTGGCGGAGGCACTGTCACCACTGCCGGCCAGGTTGCAGGGCAGCCGGGCGGCGGAGGCGGGGGTCGCGGTGAACAGTCCGGCGGCGATGGCGGCGCCGGCGGCGAGTGCCAGGGCGGTCTTGGTACGCAGCACGAGGAGGTCCTTTCGCGGTGGGGGAAGGACCACCACTATGGATCAGCTCACCGGCCTAGGTCTAGACCATTATGCTCTCAACTCCCGCTCGTTCACGCCGCCTTGGACTCCTCTTCGAGTTCGGCGAGAACGGCGAAGGAAGCGCCCTGGCTGTCCGCGAGCACCGCGATACGGCCGTACGGGGTGCCGAACGGCGGCGCCTGGACCCGGCCGCCGAGACGGACGGCCGCCGCAGCCGTCCCGTCGCAGTCCTCGACGCAGAAGTAGATGAGGAAGTGGCCGGGCATCTCGGCCGGAAAGGCCTCGGTGATGACGCTGCGGCCGCCGATCGCGGTGTCCTCCCCGGGCTCCGTACCGGCGGGCGACCAGGTCCGGAAGTCGATGGGCACGTCCGGAAGATCCGTCCCCCGGAAGCCGAACACCGACTCGTAGAAGGGGTCGACGCTCTCCTTATCGCGCGTGTACACCTCGGTCCAGCAGAAGGAGCCGGGCTCGCCCTGTTTCTCGAAGCCGGACCTGTCGCCGGCCTGCCAGAGCCCGAAGACCGCGCCGCCGGGGTCCGCGGCCTCCACGATCGTGCCGGCGGTGCCGACCGGCTGCGGGTAGGTGATCACCTGGCCGCCGGCCTCCCCGATCTTCCTGCCGAGCGCGGCGGCGTCGTCGGTGGCGAAGTAGATGCCCCAGACGGTGGGCATCCGGCCGTCCCGCTTGGGCGCAAGGCCGGCGACGAGCTTTCCGTCACTGAAGGCGTTGACGTACCCGGCGTCCCCCTCCTCGAATGTCCAGCCGAACAGCTCGCCGTAGAAGCGCTTGCCCGCCTCGACATCGGGGAGCGCCGCGTCCACCCAGCAGGGCATGCCCTCCGCGAATGCGGCCATGGACCTGATTCCTTCCCTTGTAACGGAATGTGGTGCCAGTCACACTCAAGCTAATGGCGCATTACGCGCACCGCAGGGAATCAAATCGAACAAATTACTCAATTGTCAGGATCAGGGGCCCAGGAGCCGCGATCCGGGGCCGGAGCCGGGGTCTTGATTCGTTGAGTTATGCACAGAAGTTTTCCACAGGCTGTTGATAAGACTATTGGGGCACCCCATTTGCACTCGGCCGAATCGCGCGCCGATCACCCCTCGGTAAGCTGACGGCATGACAGGACAAGTACGCACCGTCGACGGCCGCGTGGCCGGACGACGCGGACAGGCGACGCGGCAGAAGCTGCTCGACTGCCTCAGCGAGATGCTCAGCACCTCGCCGTACCGGGACGTCAAAGTCATCGACGTGGCCCGGAAGGCGGGCACTTCACCCGCGACCTTCTATCAGTACTTCCCGGACGTCGAGGGCGCGGTCCTCGAGATCGCCGAGGAAATGGCCAAGGAGGGCGCCGGGTTGACCGACCTGGTCGCCGGCCGTTCCTGGGTCGGCAAGGCGGCCTGGCAGACCTCGGAGGAGCTGGTCGAGGGCTTCCTCGACTTCTGGCGCCGCCATGACGCGATCCTGCGGGTGGTCGACCTGGGGGCGGCGGAGGGCGACAAGCGGTTCTACAAGATCCGCATGAAGATCCTCAACTCCGTCACCAACTCCCTTACCGACGCGGTGAAGGACCTCCAGTCGAAGGGCAAGGTCGACAAGGACGTCAGCCCGGCGGCGATCGCGGGCTCGCTCGTGGCGATGCTGGCGGCAGTGGCGTCGCATCAGAAGGGATTCACGGCCTGGGGTGTGAAGCAGGCGGAACTGAAGCCGAATCTGTCGCTGTTGGTGCATTTGGGCATCACGGGCAGGAAGCCGACGAAGTAACCGCGGCGTCGCGTCACCCCATGTCCTGTCACACCGACGCGACGCCTCCACCGGACAAGAACCCGCATGCCGGGCCCGAGCAGCAGGCGCCCGCGCCCGACGAGAGCCGGTCGACAGCGGCCCGCGCCCCTAGCGGCGCGACAGCCGAAAGACGCGGATCTCTCTTTTCACCCGGGACTGGTACGTCGCGTACGGCGGCCAGAAACTCAGCGCCGCCCGCCACGCCTCCTCCCTCTCCTCGCCCTGAAGCAGGCGCGCACGCACCAGGACGTCCTCGCCCTTCCAACTCACCTGCGCCTCCGGGTGTTTGAGCAGGTTCGCCGTCCACGCCGGATGGTCCTCGCGGCCGAAATTGGAGCCGATCAGGATCCAGTCGCCCGACTCCTGCGGCAGGCACGCCAGCGGGGTGACCCTGGGCAGGCCGCTCTTCGCGCCGCGGGCGGTGAGGATGACTCCCGGCAGCATCCGCGCGCTCGGCAGCACCTTGCCCCGCGTCAGCCGGTGGACGGCACGGTCCACAGCCGGGATGACATGAGGCGCGATCCTCGCGAAGGCACGGGTCGACGAGACCTTCTGGACGAGCCGTACACCGGGCGCCATCAGACCACCGCCGCCGCGGGCCCGGGCGCCGCTCCCGGCGCCACTCCCGACGGCGCTCCCGGCACCGCTCCCGACTGAGCTCCCGGCGGCGGGACGAAGAGTCCGGCCCGTTCGGCCGCACGGGTGCGCAGCCTGTGCACCGGGCCGAAGAGCAGCTCGTCCGCCGCCGCCCGTTTGAAGTACAGATGCGCCTCGTGTTCCCAGGTGAAGCCGATGCCGCCGTGCAGCTGGACCGCCTCGCCCGTGACCACCCGCAGCGTTTCCAGGCCCTGCGCCAGCGCCAGGCCACCCTCCCTCGGGTCCCAGGCCGCGTAGTACGCCGCCGAGCGGGCCGCCTGGACGCGTACGTACAGATCGGCCACCCGGTGCTTGACCGCCTGGAAGGAGCCGATCGCGCGGCCGAACTGCTCGCGCGCCCGGACGTACTCCACCGTGCGGTCCAGGGCGCACGACGCCGCGCCGACCGCTTCCGCCGCAAGCAGCGTCGCCGCCCGGACCCCGGTCGCCGCCAGCGCCCCCGGCACATCGGCCGCATCGTCCGCGCCCAGCAACTCCGCCGCGCAGTCGCGCAGTTCCACCCGTGCCTGCGGCCGCGTCTCGTCCAGTGCGGTCTGCCGGGTCCGCGAAAGCCCCGCCGCATCCGCCCGGACCAGGAAGAGGAGCGCACGGCTGCGGGCGAAGCCTCCCGCATGGGCCGCGACCAGCAGCAGCCCCGCGCTGTGCCCGTCGAGGACCTGTCCGGCTTCCCCGTACAGCAGTCGGCCATCGCCGCCACCGGACCGCGCCTGGACGCCGCCGGCCCGGCCACCACCGGCCCACTCCCCCGAAGCGTTGTCGCCGCTCAGCCCGAGCGCCGCCGCGAGGCTGCCGCCCGGCACGGCGAGTGCGCAGGTCAACGAGCCGTCCGCGATGCGCGGGAGCAGCTCGGCGCGCTGCGCGGGCGTGCCGAGCGCGGTGATCAGCGGCGCCACGAGCCCGGCCGTGGCGAACAACGGCGAGGGCAGCAGCGCCCGCCCGGTCTCCTCGCAGGCGAGTGCGAGTTCCGCGAGGCGGCAGCCCACACCTCCGTACGACTCCGGCAGCGCAAGCCCCGGCAGGCCCAGCCGCGCGGACAGCTGCGTCCACAGCTCCGGGTCGTACCCGGCGGCCGTACGGACGGCCGCCTTGACCTCGTCCGGGCCCGACCGTTTGGTCAGCAGCTCGCGCAGGGTGCGGCGGATCTCGTCCTGCTCAGCGGTGAAGGCGGTGTCCATGGGATCCCCTCCGTATCTGACGGGCCGTCATGCTAGAGCGGGCGGATCCAGATGCACAGGGGCATGCGCCCGGACGTGCACCAGGGCCGCGTACTCAGGCGCACGGAGGCGAACACAAGGCGCCGTCAGCAGGCCTCACCGGGCGTGGTCGCGGCCGCCCTCAGCAGATCCCGTACGAGGCCGTAGTCGATCGCCTCGGTACGCCTGAAGCGCAGACACCCCTTGCCCATGTCCTGGTCCGCCAGCCGCTCTTCGAAGCCCTCCCGGATGTCCGGACGCATCAGATAGAAGGAGACGTACTGCTTCTGATTGGCAAAGGCGATCTCCGCCTCCCCGCCCTTGCGCCGGTAGCTGGGCATGCCCCAGGCCATCACCTCCTCGTACTCCGCGAGCTCCGTCCGGCACAGCTCCCGGATCCGGATCAGCGCCGTGAGCCGGTCCTGGTCAGCCACCTCGGCGAGGTAGCCGTCGACGTCTTCAGCAGTACTTCTGGGCATACGCTCCACGCTATCTGATGTACCGTCAGATCTATGCCTTCAACTCCGCGCACCTCGCGCACGGCGGGCGCCCCGCGCAAAGTCGCCATCGTCGGCATATCCCTCTCGGACTGCGGACGCGTCGACGGCCCCACGCCCCACGCCCTGCATGCCCAGGCCGCCCGCCGCGCACTCGCCGACTCCGGCCTCGAGCGCTCCGTCATCGACGGCCTCGGCTCGGCCGGCCTCGGCACCCTCGCCCCGGTCGAGGTCGCCGAGTATCTGGGCCTGCGGCCGAGGTGGGTGGATTCGACCGCGGTGGGCGGGGCCACCTGGGAGGTCATGGCGGCCCACGCCGCCGACGCGATCGCGGCCGGGCACGCCAATGCCGTACTCCTCGTCTACGGATCCACCGCCCGGGCCGACATCAAGGCGGGGCGGCGCACCTCCAACCTCTCCTTCGGCGGCCGCGGACCGCTCCAGTTCGAGGTCCCCTACGGGCACACACTCATCTCCAAGTACGCGATGGCCGCCCGTCGCCATATGCACGAGTACGGCACGACACTGGAGCAACTCGCGTCGGTGGCGGTCCAGGCGCGCGCGAACGCCGCCGCCAATCCGGACGCGATGTTCCGCGAGCCGATCACCGTCGACGAGGTGCTCGACGGGCCGGTGATCGCGGACCCGTTCACCAAGCTGCACTGCTGCATCCGCAGCGACGGCGGCTGCGCCGTACTGCTCGCGGCCGAGGAGTACGTACCGGACACCGCGAAGGACCCGGTGTGGATCCTCGGCACCGGCGAGTACGTCTCGCACACCACCATGTCGGAGTGGGAGGACTTCACCGTCTCCCCGGCGGCGGTCTCGGGCAGCCTCGCCTTCGGGCGCGCGGGTGTATCCCCGGCCGAGATGGATATCGCCGAGATCTATGACGCCTTCACCTATATGACTCTGGTGACCCTGGAGGACCTGGGTTTCTGCGCCAAGGGCGAGGGCGGCCCGTTCGTCGGGAAAGGGCGGCTGACGCGGGACGGCGAGCTGCCGGTCAACACCGACGGTGGTGGTCTCTCCGCCTGCCATCCGGGGATGCGCGGACTGTTCCTGCTGGTCGAGGCGGTGCGGCAGCTGCGCGGCGAGGCGGGCGGGCACCAGGTGCGCAAGGCGGACGGCGGGCCGCCGCGACTGGCGGTCGCGTCCGGCACGGGCGGCTGGTTCTGCTCCTCGGGGACGGTGGTGCTGGGCAGGGGCTGAAGGACAGGGCCCACCGTGAAGGATCTTTCATGATCGACGCGGTGGCGCCGAGCAGAGAGTTGAATGCCCGCATGGACAACGATCAGCAGGAGACCTTCCGCGAGCTCCTCCGCGCACAGCGGGTCTGGGACACCACGCTTCCCGCCTTCGACCCGGCCACCGCGCCCGGGACACCACTGCCGCTGTTCCACCGGTGGTTCGCCGAGGCGGTGGCAGCGGGCCAGACCGAGCCGCACACCATGACCCTGGCCACCGTGGACGAGCAGGGGCGCCCCGACGTACGCACGCTGATGCTGCACGACGCGGATGAGCGCGGCTGGCATTTCGCCTCGCACGTCACCAGCGCGAAGGGCCGGCAGCTCGCCGCGCGTCCGGCGGCCGCGCTGGGCTTCTACTGGGCGGCGCAGGGCCGCCAGATCCGGGTCCGGGGCCGGGTGACGGCGGGCGCCTCCGCGGAGAGCCAGGCCGATCTGCACGCCCGCTCCACGGGCGCGCTGGCCGCCGCGCTCACCGGACGGCAGAGCGAAGTACTCGGCTCGCGGGAAGAGTTGGCGACGGCGTCACAGGCGGCTTGGGAGCGGGCGCAGGCGGAGCCGGACACCCCCGTGCCGACCTGGACGCGCTATGTGCTTCAGCCGTACGAGGTCGAGTTCTTCCAGGGCGACGAGCGGCGGCAGCATGTACGGCTGCGCTATCGGCGCGAGGAGAGCGACTGGGCGAGGGAACTGCTCTGGCCGTGATCACCTCCGCGCCGGACGGAAGACGGGCACCGCCACCCCATCGCTCTCCCCGCGGAAGGTGACCTCCAGCTCCATGCCGACGCTGAGCCCGTCCTCAGGGCACTCCACGATCTCGGTCATCATCCGCGGGCCTTCGGCGAGACCGACGACGGCGGCGGTGTACGGGACGCGGGCGCCGAAGGGCGGCAGATCATTGCGGTGCACGACGGACCAGGTGTAGAGCGTGGCGCGGCCGCTCGCCCCCTCCCACTCGACCTCCTCGCTCCAGCAGTGCGGGCAGAACTCGCGCGGATAGTGGTGCGCCTTCGCGCATGCGCGGCAGCGGCGGATCAGGAGCCGGCCATCGCCCGCGGCATTCCAGAAGGGGCGGGTGAAGTCGTCTGCTTCAGGCGTCGCCGTCATCAGAAGAGTCCGATCGCGCTGTCCAGGGACCAGGTCTGCCATGCCATGGCGAAGAGGGCGACGAAAGATATGAGCGCCATCATGGCGTTCTGACCCTGTTCCGCCCAGTCGTGGATCATCAGGACCAGATAGAGCAGATTGAGGAGGAGTCCACCGATGAGGGCGACCGGGGTCAGGAAGCCGACGACCAGACCGAGACCCAGGGCGAGTTCGGCGTAGACGACGACGTACGCCATCACCTTGGGGCGGGGCCGGACCACCTTGTTGAAGCCGTTCTTCACCACCGGCCACCGGTGCTTGCCCGCGACGTCCGCCGCCCAGGCGATGCCGGTACCGCGCTCGAACCAGCCCTTCTTGTCCTTGTGGCGCCAGCTCTCCAGCCACCACAGACCGAGACCGATACGGAGGACGGCGAGCCATTCGGCACCGGTGAGCCAGACGGTCTCCATCCGGTTCCCCTTCTCTCTTCGCACCCATTTCTGACAACACGTCAGTTCAGCGGATGTGATGACGTGTGCGCAAGAGGTGTGCGGGCGTGATCAATTCGCAACCGATTCCCGTCTTGGCTGAGACCCATCAAGTAATCGGGCGATTACGCTCACGATTCATGGCCGACGAAAAGGACATTGACCTCACGAACGCCCGGCCCGTCTACGTCATCGGCGGCGGCCCGGGTGGTCTCGCGGCTGCCGCCGCGCTGCGTGAGCAGGGCGTACGGGCCGTGGTGCTCGAGAAGTCGGAATCCGTCGGCGCCTCCTGGCGCCGCCACTACGACCGGCTGCATCTGCACACGACCCGGCGGCTGTCGGCACTGCCGGGTCTGGCGATGCCGCGGTCGTTCGGGCGCTGGGCCTCCCGCGACGACGTGATCCGCTACCTGGAGAAGTACGCGGAGTTCCACGAGCTGGAGATCGTCACCGGGGTCGAGGTCTCCCGGATCGAGCCCTCCGGTTCCGACTGGGTGCTGCACGCGACCGGCGGCCGGGAGCTGACCGGACGGGCGGTCGTGGTGGCCACCGGCTACAACCACACCCCGCATGTGCCCGACTGGCCGGGCCGCGACTCGTACGCCGGCGAACTGCTGCACGCGAGCGAGTACCGCAATGCCGCCCCGTACGCGGGCAAGGACGTACTGGTCGTCGGCGTCGGCAACACCGGCGCCGAGATCGCGGTCGACCTGATCGAGGGCGGTGCCGCGCGCGTCCGCCTGGCCGTCCGGACGATCCCGCACATCGTGCGCCGCTCGACGGCGGGCTGGCCGGCCCAGCGGACCGGCATCCTGGTCCGGCGGCTGCCGGTCCGCCTGGTGGACCGGGCGGGCGGGATCATCTCCAAGATATCCGTCCCTGACCTCACGGCACAGGGGCTGCCGCGCCCGGACACGGGCCTGTACTCCCGCGTGAAGCAGGGCGCGATCCCGATCCAGGACGTGGGACTGATCGACGCCGTACGGGCGGGCAAGGTCGGGCCGGTCGCGGCGCTCGAGTCCTTCGAGGACAGCAAGGCCGTACTGGCGGACGGCACCCGGATCTCGCCCGACACGGTGATAGCGGCGACGGGCTACCGCCGGGCGCTGGAGGGCCTGGTGGGCCATCTCGGCGTCCTGGACGAGCGGGGCAAGCCGGTGACACACGGCGGTCGCACGTCGGCACAGGCGCCGGGGCTGTACTTCACGGGGTTCACGAACCCGATCAGCGGGATGTTCCGCGAGATGGCACGGGACGCGCGCAAGATCGCCAAGTCGCTGGCGCGGTAGCGGACTGCCGGGAATTCCGCGCCGTGGCCCCCTGGCGACGCGGGCCGGCCGTGCGCGGGTTCGCCCACCGCGCCCGCAAGGAGCTCCGCGTCGCCGCTTGACGGACAGGCGCCGCTCGACGGACAGCCGCCGCTCGACGGACAGGCGCCACTCGAGAGGCAAGAGACATACGGGAGCCCGGGTGGCCGAAACGCTTCGCCATGACCAAGGCCGCGGGATAGCCGGATCCCTCACTTGGGTACGGCTGGGACAGCGGACCATCGGTGAGCGGCCGACGCCATCCGCGAGAACTGCGCACGCGGTCCTGCGAACCTGCGAATCAGCTTGCGTCACCAGGCTTTGCTCGCAGGACTGTTCCTGACGTGCCGTCAGGTCTGTAATCTGACTATGCGTCAGTTATCAAGGCCAACGAGCAGGAGCGGGGCTCAGCGATGCTTGGATCTACTCACGGCACCCTCACCTCCGACCTCCGCGCCCGAGTGGTGGCCTGCGGAGAGCACCCCCGCGATGCCGTCCATGACACGACTTCGGCCATCGCGGCCGACGGCGATCTGGATGTCAGCGGGCGGCCGCTGTACGCGCCCGTGCCCGATCTGGACCGGTTCTTCCGCCCTTCCTCCGTCGCCGTCGTCGGGGCCTCCGACAGCGAGGGGCGGCCCAATACCGGGATCACCCGACAGCTCGTCGACTGGGCCGAGCGCGTCGGCGCGCGACTGCATCCCGTACACCCCACCAGGAAGACCGTCTTCGGACTGAGCTGCGTCCCTTCCGTCGGCGATCTTCCCGAGCAGGTCGACCTCGCCGTGCTCCTGGTCTCCGACCCCCTGCCGGTGATCGAGGAACTCGCCGAGGCAAAGGTGAAGTTCGCGGTGGCTTTCGCCTCCGGATACGCCGAGACAGGGGCGGAGGGCGCGGCGGCCCAGACGCGACTGGCGGCCGCGGTGGAGCGGTCGGGGCTGCGGCTCCTCGGCCCCAACACCAACCTCAACGCCTTCGAGCAGTTCCGGGACGACCTGGAAGGACCCGCGATCGCGCTGATCACCCAGTCCGGGCACCAGGGGCGACCCGTCTTCACCATGCAGGAGCTGGGCGTACGCCTCTCCCACTGGGCGCCGACGGGCAACGAGGCCGATCTGGAGACCGCCGACTTCATCTCGTACTTCGCCGAGCGTCCCGAGGTGGGGGCCATCGCCTGTTACGTGGAGGGACTCAAGGACGGGCGCTCCTTTCTGCTCGCCGCCGACCGGGCGGCGCGGCGCGGGGTCCCGGTCGTGGCGGTCAAGGTCGGGCGTACCGAGACCGGCGCGCGGATGGCCGCCTCGCACACCGGCAAGCTGACGGGCACGGACCAGGTGGTGGACGCGGCGATGCGGCAGTTCGGCGTGATCCGGGTGGACGGGCTCGACGAACTCCAGGACACCTCAGCCCTGTTGGCGCGGGCGCGCAGGCCTGTGGCCGACGGGGTCGTCGTCTATTCGATCTCGGGCGGCACCGGCGCGCACTTCGCGGACCTCGCGACCGCGGCCGGGCTGAAGCTGCCGCGGCTCCGCGAGACCAAGCAGGCCGAGCTGCACGAGTGGATACCGGAGTATCTCGGTGTGGCCAACCCCGTGGACAACGGCGGGCACCCCGTGGGCGACTGGCGCGGACGCAAGATCATCGACGCGATCCTGGCCGACCCCGACGTCGGCGTGCTCATCTGTCCGATCACCGGCCCCTTCCCGCCGATGAGCGACAAACTGGCACAGGACCTGGTGGACGCGGCGGAGGCGACGGACAAGCTGGTCTGTGTGGTGTGGGGATCGCCCGTGGGCACGGAGGCGGCCTACCGCGAGACGCTGCTCGGGTCCTCGCGGGTCGCGACGTTCCGCACGTTCTCGAACTGCATCACCGCCGTCCGCGCCTACCTGGACCACCACCGCTTCCGGGCCGGCTACCGCTCGCCCTTCGACGAGGCGCCGCGCACCCTTTCGCCGTCCTTCCGCAAGGCCCAGGCACTGATGCGCCCGGGCAAGCAGCTGAGCGAGCACGCGGCGAAGCAGCTCCTTCGGGCGTACGGGATCAGGGTGCCGCGCGAGCAGCTGGTGACCAGCGCGGCGGCCGCGGTGCGGGCGGCGGGCCTGGTCGGGTACCCGGTCGTCATGAAGGCGTCCGGCACACAGCTCGCCCACAAGACCGAACTCGGACTGGTCAAGGTCGGGCTGACCTCCGCCAGCCAGATCCGCGACGCCTACCGCGAGCTGACGGACATCGCCCGCTTCGAGGGCATCGGCCTGGACGGGATCCTGGTCTGCCAGATGGTCGAGCGAGGCGTCGAGATGGTCGTCGGGGTCACCCAGGACACCCTCTTCGGCCCGACGGTGACCGTGGGACTGGGCGGGGTGCTGGTGGAGGTCCTGCACGACGCCGCCGTACGCGTACCTCCCTTCGGCGAGGAACAGGCACGCGCGATGCTCGGCGAACTGCGCGGCCGCGCGCTGCTGGACGGCGTACGGGGCGGGCCGCCGGTGGATGTGGACGCGCTGGTGGAGGTCGTGCTGCGGGTCCAGCGGATGGCGCTGGAGCTGGGCGACGAGCTGTCGGAACTGGACATCAACCCCTTGATGGTGCTGCCGCGCGGGCAGGGCGCGGTGGCGCTGGACGCGCTGGCGGTGTGCCGGTGAGCGCGTGTGCTCCGGTGCTGCCGGCAGCCACATCGAAGTGACGAATCGGAGCTGCTCCTCCATGACTTCCTCCCCCGAAGAATCCACTGGGTCATTGATACTGCACAGCACTGACAACGCCGTCTCGTGGATCACCCTCAACCGCCCCGACGCCATGAACGCGGTCACCTGGGACCAGCGGGAACGGATCATCGCGCTGCTGGAAGCCGCCTCGGCCGACGCCGCGATCCGGGCCGTCGTCATCACCGCGACCGGCAAGGGTTTCTGCGCGGGCGCGGATCTGCGCGGAACCCCGTCGACCGGTCGGGAGCGGATCCCCGGGGACGTGGCGCGGACGATCCGGCTCGGCGCGCAGTGCCTGATCGGGGCCGTACTCGACTGCGAGAAGCCGGTGATCGCCGCGGTCAACGGGACCGCCGCCGGCATCGGCGCGCATCTCGCGTTCGCCTGCGATCTCGTACTGGCCGCCGAACCGGCCAAGTTCATCGAGGTGTTCGTACGGCGGGGCCTCGTCCCGGACGGCGGCGGCGCGTATCTGCTCCCCCGGCTGATCGGGCCGCAGCGCGCGAAGGAGCTGATGTTCTTCGGCGACGCACTCCCGGCCGCGGATGCCGAGCGGATCGGACTCGTCAATCTGGTCGTACCGGCCCAGGAGTTGGAGAAGACCGCCCGCGAGTGGGCGGAGCGGCTGGCGGCGGGGCCGACGAGGGCGCTCGCACTGACCAAGCAGCTGGTGAACGCCTCACTCGGCGCGGACCGGGCCTCGGCCTTCGCCGCCGAGGCCGCCGCGCAGGAGATCAACATGACGACGCACGACGCGAACGAGGGCGTGGCGAGCTTCGTGGAGCGCCGCACGCCTCAGTACCGCGGGCTCTAGTCCTGGCGGGTTCCTCGAATTCCCGGACAACACGCCCTGGCCGAAGCCGAGTTGGGCCCAGAGTTGTTGCCTTTCTGACATGCCCCCGCCATGCTGTACCGGCGAGTGGATCTACTCGTGTAGATCGCTCTGTACCACCGCTCTCACGCTCCATCCGAATGCGACCCAGAATCCCCCACTCGCTTCAGGAGGACCCCCTTGAGCAGGAGACGTGCACGGCCCAAACTCCTTGCCGGCGCCATCATTTCCGTCACATGCCTGGCCACCGTCCAGCTTGCCGCGTTTCCCGCGGCAGGTGCCCCGGCCGACACCGCGGCGGCCGACCGGGCGACCGCCTCGGCCCCGTCGTCCCGCGCGGCAACGTCCGCCGCGGTCGGCCGCATCGAGGACCGCACCGCCCAGGCGGTCGCCGTTTCGCTCGCCGACGCGGCCTGGCGCTCTCAGGTGCGCGACGCCGCCGTGACCGATCAGCAAGTGGATCTGCGCGCCCTGACCGGCCGGGCAGCCGCGGCACAGGCCGGCAAGCGCCTCGCAGCCTCGCTGATCCGTGCCGACCGGCAGATCGTCGCCGCCAAGGGCCTGGGCACGGACACCGGATCCCTGCTGCGCCTGCGCCTGGGCGCGGACTCGATGCGCAAGGGCCTCGAGGCGGGTGCCGCCCCGCTCGTCGCCGCCGCCTCGGCCGACGACCACGCCACGACGATCACCGCGTACGACAGCCGTGGCGCCGCCCATACGCTGGACGCGCGCAAGGCACCCGACCGGCCCGTCTATGTGCTCGACATGGACGAGTCCAAGGCCCTTGCGGCGGGCATGAAGGTCATGCGCCAGGAGCTCGGCAAGCACGGCCTGAACGCGCCGCGGGCGAGCGCCACCGGCGCGGGCTTCTGGACCACGCGCATCACCGGCGTGGAGCTCTCGGACGACGAGGAGCCCTGGATCAAGGGTGACGCCGAGATCTACTCGCTCGTGACCGGCTTCGGTCTGGACGGCAAGGTGCGCGTCGACCCGGTCCAGATGCCCTATCTGGACAACGACGGAGTCGTCTACCACCCCAACCAGATCCTGGTGAACTGGTCCAACTACAAGTACAACCTCGCCGACGCCGTGATGATGGAGGAGGACGGCAGCACCAACTACCGTGACCTCGCCAAGGCCATCGCCGGCATCCTGCTCACCATCGCCGACCAGGGCACCTACATCCCCTTGGTGAACGCGGTCCTGGACGCCATTCCCGACGACTGGTGGACCGACGACCCGGACTACGTCGACTCCTGGTACACCCTGGCCAAGAACGACACCGGGCGCCGCGACGGCGCCCGCGCGAATGGCTGGATGACCCTCGAGCCGTACTACGTCCAGGGATTCTGAGGCCTCGCCCGACCCTCCGCTCGCGCCGCCTTGCCTCCGAGCGCTTGCCGTGACGCCCCCTGTGGCCGGGCCGACTGCCCGGCCACAGGCGGCGATGGTCGCCCCGGCTCAACAGTCGCCTGAGCTCCGAGCGCGGGCGGCGCGGCCGCGCAAACGCCCTTCCAATCTGACGAACCGTCAGCTTCAATGGAGGTGTGATGGGACACGCAGGGATGGCCGCCACCGCCGTCCGATACCTCAGGTCGGTCGGGGCCCCCACGGCCACCGAGCCGTTCGACACCTTGCCGCGCCCGGACCTGCGGGCTGTCGGCGACGACGAGCGGCTGCCCGTCGACCCGGCCGAATTCCGTCGCGTACTGGGTCACTTCGCATCCGGCGTCACCGTCGTCACGGCCCACGACGAGGACGGACCGGCCGGTTTCGCCTGCCAGTCCTTCGCCTCCCTGTCGCTCGACCCGCCCCTGGTCGCCTTCATGGTCGCCCGTACGTCGACGACCTGGCCGCGCATCGCCCGCGCCGGGTCCTTCTGCGTCAACGTCCTCGGTGCGCACCAAGGCGAGCTGTGCCGCGGCTTCGCGGTGAGCGGCGCGGACAAGTTCGCCGGGGTCCCGCACACCGGATCGCCGGTGACCGGATCGCCGCTCCTCGCGGGCGTACCGGCCTGGATCGACTGCACGATCCAGGCCGTGCACACCGGCGGCGACCATCTGATCGTCGTGGGGCGGGTAGTGGCGCTGGGCGCGGCGGAGAAGAACGCGGACGACGAGGGCGCGCCACTGCTCTTCCACCGCGGGAAGTTCGGGCGCTTCAGCGCGTGACGGTGGCGGCCGCGGTCTTCGGCTTCACCAGCGACACAGGCGACACGGGCGACACGGGCGACACGGGCTCCAGCTTCGGCAGCGGCTTGCGCCGGATCACCAGCGCCATCAGCGCCGCCGCCGCGCACAGCGCCCCCGACGCGTACCAGACCACGTCGTACGAGCCGAAAACGTCCCGCGCCAGGCCGCCGGTGAAGGCGACGATCGCCGCGCCCACCTGGTGCGAGGCAAGCACCCAGCCGAAGACGATCGCGCTGTCTTCGCCGTAGTGCTCGCGGCAGAGGGCGATCGTCGGCGGGACCGTCGCCACCCAGTCCAGCCCGTAGAAGACGATGAAGAAGATCATCGGCGGGTGGACGGACGGGGCCAGCAGCATCGGCAGGAAGAGCAGGCTGATGCCGCGCAGCGCGTAGTAGACGGCCAGCAGCCGCCGTGCCTCGAAACGGTCGGTGAACCAGCCGGAGGCGATCGTGCCGGCGACATCGAAGACACCGATCACCGCGAGCAGCGAAGCGGCCGCCGTGATCGGCATGCCGTGATCGTGGGCGGCGGGCACGAAGTGGGTCTTGACCAGGCCGTTCGTCGAGGCGCCGCAGATCGCGAAGGTGCCGGCCAGCAGCCAGAACGGACCGGTGCGGGCCGCCCGGAACAGGACGGTCACCGCGCGACGGGCCGCGCCCGGGACCGGGTCGGGCTTCGGGGTGAAGCCCTCGGCGCCGTACGCCGCGACACCCACGTCCGCCGGGTGGTCCCGCAGCAGCAGCCAGACGAACGGGACGACCGCGAGAGCCGAGAGCGCGACCGTGATCGAGGCCGGGCGCCATCCGTGGTTCTCCACCAGCCAGGAGAGGAGGGGCAGGAAGACCAGCTGGCCGGAGGCGCCGGCCGCGGTGAGGATGCCGGTGACCAGTCCGCGCCGCTGCACGAACCACCGATTGGTGACGGTCGCGGCGAACGCCAGCGCCATCGAGCCGCTGCCCAGGCCGACCAGAATGCCCCAGTACATCACCAGTTGCCACGACGTCGTCATGAAGACGGTCAGTCCGGAGCCGACCGCGATGACCGTGAGGGCGACGGCGACCACCCGGCGGATGCCGAAGCGGTCCATCAACGCCGCGGCGAACGGCGCGGTGAGCCCGTACAGCGCGAAATTCACCGAGACCGCGAAGCCGATCGTGCCGCGCGACCAGTGGAACTCCTCGTGCAGCGGCTCGATCAGCAGGCCGGGCAGTGACGCGAAGGCGGCGGCGCCGATGATCGTCACGAAGGTGACGACGGCGACGAACCACGCGCGGTGAATACGGATTCGGGGAGGGCGGCTCAGGGACTGCGGGCTGCCGTGCGGCGCGGTTGTCTGGGTCACGTCACCCAGCATCCGAGGATCGATCACCCGCAACGAGTGGCCCGAGAGACAGCATTCGTTAGGATCAGGCCATGGATGTGGTGAAGAAACACCGGGTCGTCGTGCTGGCTCTGACCGGGCTGCTCCCCTTCGAGCTCGGCATTCCGCACCGGATCTTCGGCCGGGCGAAGGGCAGGGACGGCAATCCCCTGTACGAGATCGTCACCTGCTCGATGCGGCCGGGCCCCGTCCGTACCGACGCCGACTTCGACATCCACGTCGAGCACGGCCCCGAGGCGCTGGCCACCGCGGACACCGTCGTCGTCCCCGCCTCCTACGAGCTGGGTCCGGTCTACGAGGAGGGCCGGCTCACCGAGGAGCTGGCCGACGCCCTCGCCCACATCCGGCCCGGCACGCGCATGGTCTCCATCTGCACCGGCAGTTACGTCCTTGCCGCCGCCGGATACCTCGACGGCCGCCCCGCCACCACCCACTGGTCCTCCGCCGAACACTTCCAGCGCCTCTTTCCGTCCGTCAGGGTCGACGCGGACGTCCTCTTCATCGACGACGGGGACGTACTCACGTCGGCGGGCGTCGCGGCCGGCATCGACCTGTGCCTGCACATCGTGCGGCGCGACCACGGCACGGCCGTCGCCAATGACGTCGCGCGCCGCACCGTCGTACCGCCGCACCGGGACGGCGGGCAGGCCCAGTACATCCAACGGCCGATCCCCGAACCGCAGCTGGCGACCACAACCGCCGCACGTGGCTGGGCGCTCGGCCGCCTCCACGAGCCGATCCAGCTGCGCGACATGGCGGAGCAGGAGTCCATGAGCGTACGGACGTTCACGCGCCGCTTCCGCGAGGAGGTCGGCATCAGCCCCGGCCAGTGGCTGACGCAGCAGCGCGTGGAGCGCGCCCGCCATCTGCTCGAGTCCACGGAGCTGTCGGTCGACCAGGTGGCGCGGGACGCGGGCTTCGGCACGGCGCAGTCGATGCGCCAGCACCTACAGACGGCACTCGGGGTCCCGCCGACGGTCTACCGGCGCGCCTTCCGCACCAACGGCGCCGGCGGGAGTCCGTGACATCCACCGCTCTCCCGCCGCCCCGGTCAGGGTCAGTACGACAGTGAGCCCGACGCCCGCCAGGATCGCCGTGGACGGCGCCACGAATCGCAGCAGGCCTCCTGCCAGGCTGCCGCTCGCGGCGTAACCGGCGCCCACCGCCGCGTACATCACCGAATACCCGGCGGCGAGCGCACTCGGCGGCAGCATCTCGCGCAGCGTCAGAGTGCGGGTCAGCATCGCCCCGGCCTGCAGCACACCGGCGACCACGAGACCGGCCGCGATGCCCCCGGTCCACGGTGTGAACGCGACCAGCGCCACGCACCCCGAGACACCGAACAGCAGCACCATGCTCTGGGTGGGCAGCCGCCCCGGCCAGCTGCGCAGCCCGTACACGAAGGCACCCAGCGCAGAACCGACCGAGAAGCCCGCGAGCAGCGGCCCCGCCCAGCCGATCCCGATCGACCGCTGATCGAGCAGCGCGGGCAGGATCAGCTCGGCAAGCGCCAGCAGGGTCAGGCCTGCCGCGCCCGTGACGTAGACGGGCCAGGCACGCGCGATGACCCGCAGCATCGATTCGGCGCCCGTTTCCCGCTCGGACTTCCACCCGGCGGGCAGCGCCCACAGGCCGGCGACGGCGGCGGCCATCAGGGTGCCCGCGAGCAGCAGCGGAACGTAGGGAGCGACGCTCAGGGCGAGCGAGGTGGCGGCGGCGGGCGCCACGGCCCAGATCCCGAAGACCAGGACCGATTCGAGGCTCATCGCCCGGGTGACGGCCCGCTCGGGCACCATGCCGGTGAGCACGGCCCGCAGGCCGCCGGGCGCCGCGGCGGGCCCGGCCCCCGCGAGGAACGCGAACACCCCGAGAACGACAGGGTTCGCGCTGTTCGCCGCCCCGAGCGCGGCGAACGCGGCGGCTCCCACCGCGAGACCGACCGCGAGTTGCGGCCGCGCCCGCTCGGGCCGCATCCGCATGCCGAGCACGGGCGCTCCGACGATTTCCCCGATGACGTACACGGCGGCGAGCACGGCTCCGAGGGTGTAGCCGCCGGGCCGCTCGCGCACCAGGAACACCAGCGAGAGGGGCGCCATCGCGACGGGCATCCTGGCGCCTACGGCAACGGCACCCCAGATGAGGACGGGCCGGGTGACGATCTCGCGGTAGGACATGGCGAGACGGTAGCCCGGTGCGCCGGGTGGCCCTCAACTGCTTTTCGGGACTGCGGAGGAGGCGTCAGAAGGAGGCGTCAGAAGGTGAGCACCCCGCGCGCCACCCGGCCGTGGTGCGCGTCGTCCGCCGCCTTCGCGAAGTCCTCGATCGGGTAGGTCTCGGTGACCAGTTCGTCCAGCAGCAGCCTGCCCTGCCGGTACAGATCGGCGTAGAGCGCGATGTCGTGCTGTGGGCGGGAGCTCCCGTACCGGCAGCCCAGAATGGACTTGTCCAGGAACATGGCCGCGGGCACGAAGGACGCCTCCGCAGTCGCCGACGGCATGCCGAGCAGGATCGCCTGCCCGTGACGGTCGAGCAGCTCGATCGCCTGCCGGATCAGCCCCACATGCCCGACGCACTCGAAGACATGGTCCGCGCCGGTCGGCAGGATCTCCCGTACCCCGTCCGCCGCTTCGAGGAAGTGCGTCGCCCCGAACTGCCGGGCCACCGCGTCCTTCGCCGGATTCGAGTCGACCGCGACGATCGCGGAGGCGCCCGCGATCCTGGCGCCCTGGATGACATTGAGCCCGATGCCGCCCGTCCCGATGACGACGACGGTCTCGCCGCGATCGACCTTCGCACGGTTGAGTACGGCCCCCACCCCCGTCAGCACACCGCAGCCGATCAGCGCGGCGGAGGTGAGCGGCAGGTCTGCGGGGATCTGCACGGCCTGGACCGCCCTGACGATCGTCCGCTCCGCGAAGGCGGAGTTGGAGGCGAACTGGAAGACCGGTTCGCCGCCGCGCGAGAAGGGCCGGCCCGGTCGCCCGATCGCCTTGCGGCACATGGTCGGCCGGCCGCGGTCGCAGTCCGCGCACGCGCCGCAGTTGGCGAGGGTGGAGAGCGAGACATGGTCGCCGGGCGCGATATGGCCGACGCCCTCGCCGACCGCCTCGACGACGCCGGCGCCCTCGTGCCCGAGGACCACCGGCACGGGGAAGGGGATCGTGCCGTCGATCACCGACAGATCGCTGTGGCAGAGCCCGGCCGCGGCGACGGCGACCAGGACCTCGCCGGGGCCCGGGTCCCGTATCTCCAGATCGTCAACCAACTGCGGCTGCTTGCCGTCGAAGACGACGCCTCTCATCGGGGCTCCCTCGGTAGGCCGAGCACCCGCTCGGCGATGATGTTGCGCTGGATTTCGTCCGAGCCGCCGTAGATGGTGTCGGCGCGACTGAAGAGGAACAGCCTTTGGAGGGCGTCGAGTTCGTACGGACTCTCGGGGCGCCAGTCGTACGGGCCCGCCGTCGCGCTCGCACCGCGTACGGCCATGGCGAGCTCTCCGAGCCGCTGGTGCCAGCCGCCCCAGAGCAGCTTGGCGACACTGGGCGCGCCGGGATCATCGCCGGAACTGCCCAGCGTGCGCAGGGCGTTCCAGCGCATGGTGCGCAGTTCGGCCCACTGCCGTACGAGACGGTCCCTGAGCACGGGATCGTCAGCGGCGCCGCTCTCCACCGCCAGCCGCACGACCCGCGCCAACTCCTCACCGAAGCCGATCTGCTGGACGAGCGTGGACACGCCGCGCTCCAGGGCGAGCAGGCCCATGGCGACGCGCCAGCCGTTGCCCTCGCCGCCGACGACATGCCCGGCGGCGGCGAGTGCACCGTCGAAGAAGACCTCGTTGAACTCCGCGGTCCCGGACATCTGGCGGATCGGCCGTACATCGATACGGCCCGGCTGGTCCATGGGCACGAGCAGGAACGACAGACCATGGTGGCGCCGCGATCCGGGCTCGGTGCGGGCGAGGACGAAGCACCAGTCGGCTTCGTGCGCCAGGGAGGTCCAGATCTTCTGCCCGCTGACCCGGTAGCTGTCACCGTCCCGTACGGCGGCGGTCCGCACCCCCGCGAGGTCCGAGCCCGCGCCGGGCTCGCTGTACGCCTGGCACCAGAGCTCCTCGCCGCGCGCGACGGCGGGCAGGAAGCGGTCCTGCTGCTCCTGGCTCCCGTACGCCACGAGGGTGGGCGCGAGGAGGTTCTCGCCGATGTGCCCGACGCGGCCGGGGGCGCCGGCTCGGGCGTACTCCTCGGCCCAGACGACCTGTTGGGTCAGTGTGGCCCGCCGGTTGCCGTAGGCGCCCGTGTCCCAGCCGAGGCCGATCCAGCCGCCGCGACCGAGCTCCCGCTCCCAGGCGCGGCGCGCTTCGACGCGCTCGTGCTCGCTGCCGGGGCCGCCGTGTGCGCCGGCCTCGGCGTGGCTCCCGACGAGGTGGGCGTCGAGCCAGGCCCGTGCGTCCCGCCGGAATGCGTCGTCCTCCGGACCGATGGAGAAGTCCACGTGTGCTCCCAGGAGTTGAAGTTCCCCTACCCGCCCCTTCCCGTAACCGGGGGCAAGCCCCCGGACCCCGGACGCCCTTCCGGGGGTCCCCCCACGCCCCCAGGGCGTAGGGGGCGTGTCCTCAATCGCCGGACGGGCTGCAAAACAGCCCCTCCGGCGATCGAGGCGCGGGGCTTGGGCGGAGCCCCAGCAGAAGCCCCCGCGCGGGGCCCGGTCAGCCGTTCGGGCGGTCCCCCGCACTCGCCGCCCTCGCCATTTCCTCCAGTTGCGCCAGCATCGGCATCGGGTCCACCCCCACCGTCCCCGGCAGAAAGTCCGCGATCTTCTCGGGGGTCCACGCCCCCTCCGCGTAACCGGCCCGCAGTTCCCTCGGCTGCGCCCACACCGCGATCTTCGGGCCCGCGATCGTGTAGACCTGGCCCGTGATCCGCTCCTTCCGCGCCCGCTCGGAGAGCAGGTACACGACCAGCGCCGCCACGTCCTCGGGCTCCCCGATCTCCTTGAGCTCCATCGGTACGTTCGCCGACATCCGCGTACGCGCCACCGGCGCCACCGCGTTCGCCGTCACCCCGTACTTGTGCAGGCCCAGCGCCGCGCTCCGCACCAGCGAGATGATCCCGCCCTTCGCGGCCGAGTAGTTGGCCTGCGCCACGCTCCCCTGGTGGTTGCCGCTGGTGAACCCGATCAGGGTTCCGCCGCCCTGCTTCCGCATCACCGCCGACGCCGCACGGAACACCGTGAACGTGCCCTTCAGATGCGTCGCGACGACCGGGTCCCACTCCTCCTCGGACATGTTGAAGAGCATCCGTTCGCGCAGAATCCCGGCCACACAGACCACACCGTCGATACGGCCGTACTGCGCCAGCGCCACGTCCACGATCCGCCGGCCGCCCGCCATCGTCGAGATGTCGTCGGCGACCGCGACCGCCTCGCCGCCCGTCGCCTCGATCTCCTTGACCACGGCCTCGGCGATCCCACTCGCCGGCTCGGCGCCCTCGATCGAAACGCCGTAGTCGTTGACCACAACCCGCGCGCCCTCCGCCGCGGCGGCCAGCGCCACCGCCCGCCCGATACCGCGCCCGGCACCCGTGACGGCGACCACCTTGCCTGCCAAGAAGTTCCCCACGCCCGGCCCCTTCCCGCGGTTTCTGACGGACCGTTAGATTCTACGGTCAGTCAGATACTCGAGCACAAGCCCCAGGAGGCCCGATGTCGCTGCCGGCCGAGTTCCATGACGTCGCCAAACGCGTGAACAACTGGGGTCGTTGGGGGGAGAGCGACGAGATCGGCACGCTCAACCTGATCACCGACGAGGTCGTCAGGAACGCCACCGCCGAGGTCCACAGCGGGCGCCGCGTCGCCCTCGCGCTGCCCCTGCAGCAGGACGGCGTGCAGACCGGCCTCATCCCCGGCCGGGTGAACCCGCTGCACACCATGGTCCAGATCAACCAAGAGCTGTTCGGCCCCGGCACCGTTGCCACCAGCGACGACGCCGTGACCATGGGCCTGCAGGCCGCCACCCACTGGGACGCGCTGACCCATGCGTCGCACTCCGGCAAGATCTACAACGGCCGCCCCGCCGACTCCATCACCCCGCACACCCGCGCACGCTTCAGCGGTATCGACAAGGCCCGTCACATCGTCTCGCGCGGCGTGCTGCTCGATGTGGCGTGCGCCAAGGGGCTGGACCGGCTGCCCGGTGACCACGCCGTCACACCCGAGGACCTCGACGAGGCAGTGGAGTTCGCCGGCCTGACCATAAAATCCGGTGACATCGTTCTCGTACGGACCGGACAGATCCAGCTCTGCCTCGGCGGCGACAAACACGGCTACGGATACCCGTCCCCCGGTCTGTCCGTCCGTACCCCCGAGTGGTTCCACACCCACGATGTCGCCGCGGTCGCGAACGACACCCTCACCTTCGAGATCTTCCCGCCGGAGATCGAGAACCTCTGGCTGCCCGTGCATGCCCTGGATCTCGTCGAGATGGGCATGCTGCAGGGCCAGAACTGGAATCTGGAAAAGTTGTCCACAGCCTGTGCAGAAGTCGGGCGGTACGCATTCCTGCTGTCCGCGATGCCGGAGCCGTTCGTCGGCGGTACGGGAACCCCCGTGGCCCCGGTCGCGATCCTCTGAGGCCGTCACCGCCGGACAACGGGTGGCGAACCCCGGACACCGGACTCCCGGTCCGTACGTCACCGCGCCCTACGGCGCGGTGACGTACCCGCGCACTCCCGGCTGCCCGTACACGGCCGCCGCCACCGTCGGCGCACCCCTGTCCACCTCGCACCAGATGGACTTGCCGGCACCCTCCGGCTGCCATCCCCACCGGTCGGCGAGTCCGTCGACCAGTTCCAGGCCGCGGCCGTTGGTGTCGTCGCCCTCGGCGTGGCGGGGCTGCGGCGGGCGGGCGCTCTTGTCGGCGACCTCGACCCGTACGGTCCCGGCCTCCGCCACGCCCGCGCCGAAGAGCATCCGCAGCACGGCCGGACAGCCGGTGTGGACGACGGCGTTGGTGACGAGCTCCGAGATCAGCAGGATCAGTGTGTCGGCGAGCGGCTCGTCGTCCCCTATCCCGGACCCGGCGAGCCTGGAACGAGCCCACCTCCGCGCGCGTCCCACTTCCGCGGGATCGGGCCCGACCTCCAACTGAACCAGAAGCACCTGCACCGCTCACACCATCCGAACCGGCGGACACATCGCCTCGCGCCTCGACAAGGTCCTGAACAAGGTCACTGAAAGTGACTCCCTTGCAAGACAGCATGGTTGACGTACAGTCACCGCAACAAGCGCTTCGGGCATATTCCAGCGCGAAAGAGTGCCCGTGGTGCATACTGTGCGACGCACGTTGCGGAGAGTCGAACAGAGGCTCGCAGCCCGTACCCGCACAGGGCGAACGGCGCACATTCCCGGTCCCGGAGCCGCCGCAGGGGCAACACCGGCAGAGCCCGGACTCGGAACCACTCGCATCCCACGGAGAGTACCGGAGCCCGGCCCCGACTCCGGCCCGTGACGAGTCGCGCGAAGGACACAACCCGGTATCGACGTTCGTTCCACTCTCGGTGACGCTTCAGAGTGCTGAGGCCAAGGCCTCGGCCTGGATCTCCTCCGACTCCGCCGCGGTCAGCCACATCCGCCCGCGCAGCCAGGCCCGCTTGAGATGCAGATGTACGTCCGCCTCCCAGGTGAAGCCCATCCCGCCGAACACCTGGAGGCAGTCGCGGGCCCCCTGGACGGCGGCCTCGTCGGCGAGCAGTTTGGCGCCGGCGATCTCGGTGAAGTCCTCGGTGACGGCCGCGGCGTAGACGGCGGCGCGGGCGACCTCCGTGCGTACGAGCATCTGGGCACACAGATGCTTGACTGCCTGGAATCCGCCGATGGGCTGCCCGAACTGTTGGCGTTCCCCGGCGTATTGGACGGCCATCTCGGTGGTGCGGGCGGCGCTGCCGAGCTGTTCGGCGGCGGTGAGAAGAATCGCGTCCGGGCGTGGCGGGGCCTTGGGCCCGTCCGGGATACGGTGCAGCGGGGTGAGCGGGTCCAGGGACCGCAGCCGCCGCGCGTGGGGCAGATCCTCCGGACAGCGGATACGCATCCCCGCGCCGTGGATGACGACTGCCGCGTCCGCCTCGCCGAAGTGCGGGATCAACCCGCGCAGTTGGGTGGCGCAGGTGACGACCCGCGCACCGTCCGCGGCGCCCGGCACCCGGCCCGCCGCCAGATGGGTGGCGACCAGCGGCCCGTTCAGCAGCACCCGGCCCGCCTCCTCGAAGAGCAGCACCGCCTCGGGCAGTCCGAGCCCCGCCCCGCCCTCGTTCTCCGGCAGCCGCAGCGCGAAGAACCCGGCCGCGCCGAGCTCCCGCCACAGCTCCCGGTCGACGGTGCCCTCGCGGTCCACGGCCGCCCGGAGCGCGTCGCGGCCGAAACGGCCGGCGAGCAGTTTCCGCACGCCGGTCCGCAGCGCACGCTGGTCGTCCGTCAACCGGAAGTCCATCGGCGTCCCTTCGGAAGGCCGAGGATCCGCTCGGCGACGATGTTCTGCTGGATCTGCGAGGTGCCGGCGGCGATCGTGTACGACAGCGAGGACAGCCGGTCGCCCGTCCACTCCCGCTCCAGGTCCATCGCGTCGGGGCCGAGCACCTCGGCGGCCGTGTCGTACAGCTCCTGGCGCGCGTGCGAGTAGCGGAGTTTGAAGACCGAGCCGCCGGTGCCGGGCACGCCGCCGGTGTTCTGCGCCTCGCTGACATTCCACTGGGTGAGCCGCCACAGGGCGCGGAACTCCGCGTTCAGCCGGCCGAGTCTGCGGCGCAGCACCGCATCGTCCCAGCGGCCGTTCCGCCGGGCCGTACGGGCCAGTTCGCCGAGTGTGCGGCGGCAGGCGACGACCTCGCCGACGAAGGCCGTGCCGCGTTCGAAGGAGAGGGTGACCATGGTGACGCGCCAGCCGTCGTTCTCCTCGCCGACCCGGTTCGCCACCGGGACGCGGACCTCGTCGAGGAACATCTCAGCGAACTCGGCGGACCCGGCGAGGGTGCGCAGCGGGCGGACCGTGACCCCGGGCGCGTCCATGGGCATCGCCAGCCAGGAGATGCCGCGGTGTCTCGGCGCCTGCGGGTCCGTCCGTACCAGCAGCTCGCACCAGTCCGCGACCTCGGCGTGCGAGGTCCAGATCTTGGAGCCGGTGACCACGTACGAGTCCCCGTCCCTGACGGCCTTCGTACGCAGCGACGCCAGGTCCGAGCCCGCGTCCGGTTCACTGAAGCCCTGGCACCAGACCTCGTCGCCGCGCAGCACGGGCGGCAGCCAGCGGGCGCGCTGCTCGGCCGTGCCCTCGGCGGCGACGGTGGGGCCCGCGTGCAGCAGCCCCACGAAGTTCGCGCCCACGTACGGCGCCCCGGCCCGCTCGGTCTCCTCCAGATAGATCAGATGCTGGGTCGGCGTCGCGCCCTGCCCGCCCGCGTCCACGGGCCAGTGCAGGCCGGCGTATCCGGCGTCGTACAGCATCCGCTGCCAGGCCGTGTCGTACGTCCGCCGGCCGGGCCAGTCCAGCGGATCGGGCTTCGGCGGCAGCTTCGGCAGCGACACGGCGAGCCAGGCGCGCAGCCGCGCCCGGAAGTCTTCCTCCTCCTCGGTGTACGTGAGGTCCACTAGCGGTCCAGATCCAGGTCGAGCATCCGGATCGCGTTGCCGCGCATCAGCTTGTGGACCGTCTCGTCGTCGAGGCCCTTGACGTGGTCGAGCGCGACCTCCTTCGTGTGCGGGAAGGTCGAGTCGACGTGCGGATAGTCGGTCTCGAACGTGGCGTTGTCGCGGCCGACGACGTCCAGCGAGGCCACGCCGTGCTTGTCGCGGAAGAAGCAGCAGAACATCTGCCGGTAGTAGTACGTCGACGGGGGTTCGGGGATCAGGTCACGCACTCCGCCCCAGGCCCGGTGTTCCTCCCAGACGTCGTCCGCGCGCTCCAGGGCGTACGGGATCCAGCCCATCTGGCCCTCGCTGTATGCCAGCTTGAGCCGTGGGAACTTCACCAGGACGCCGGAGAAGAGGAAGTCCATCATCGAGGCCATGGCGTTGTTGAAGCTGAGCGCGGCCTGCACGGCCGGCGGCGCGTCCGGCGATGCGGCGGGCATCTGCGAGGACGAGCCGATGTGCATGTTCACGACCGTGCCGGTCTCCTGGCAGATCGCGAAGAACGGGTCCCAGTAGCCGGAGTGGATCGACGGCAGCCCGAGGTGGGTCGGGATCTCGGAGAAGGTCACGGCCTTCACTCCGCGGGCGGCATTGTGCTTGATCTCCGCGACCGCCAGGTCGATGTCCCAGAGCGGGATGATGCACAGCGGGATCAGCCGGCCGCCGCTGTCGCCGCACCACTCCTGGACCATCCAGTCGTTGTAGGCGCGTACGCAGGCGAGCGCGACCTCCTTGTCGTGCGCCTCGGCGAAGGTCTGCCCGCAGAAGCGCGGGAAGGTGGGGAAGCAGAGCGAGGCCTCGACATGGTTGAGGTCCATGTCCTTGAGGCGTTCCTTCGGGTCCCAGCAGCCGCGCCGCATCTCCGCGCGGGTGATGCCTTCGAGGGTCATGTCGTCGCGGTCGAAGCCGACGGCGGCGATATTGCGCTTGTACGGGAAGGTGAGGTCTTCGTAGATCCACCAGTCGGTCGGCGGGCCTTCGGGATCCATCGTGATCCGGTACTTCCCGGCTACGTAGGCGAGCTCGCCGATGCCCGCGGTGAGCGGCTTGGGCCCGCGGTCGCGGTATTTCGCCGGCAGCCAGGTCTCGAAGAGGTGGGCCGGCTCGATCACATGGTCGTCGACGCTGATGATCCGAGGCAGTTCCATGCTGGTGTCCCCTCCGGCGTACGGAACGCGATGTCGGAATCTGATGGACCGTCAGATAGCAGGCTAGTTCCCGCACCCCTGGACCGACAAGGCGGTTGGCCCTACGCTCTCCGCATTATCTGACTATCCGTCAGCAACGGAGGGCCGGGCATGAACCGGACAGCACACGCCCTGGGGCGGTCGCGCACACTCTGGGAACTCGTCGAACTCCGCGCCGGGCTCACCCCGGACCGCCCCGTGCTGATCCAGGACGACCGCAGCCTCACCTTCGGCGCGCTGCGGGACCGCTCCGAACGGGTCGCCGCGGGGCTGTACGAGCTGGGGGTGCGGCCCGGCAGTGTGGTCGCCTGGCAGCTGCCGACCCGGATCGAGACGGCACTGCTCTCCTTCGCGCTCGCCCGGCTCGGAGCCGTACAGTCGCCGGTCATCCCCTTCTACCGGGACCGCGAGGTGGGCTTCGCGCTGCGGGAGTCCAAGGCGGAGTTCTTCGCCGTGCCGGGCACCTGGCGCGGCTTCGACCACGCGGGCATGGCGCTCCGCCTCTCGCTGGAGCTGCCCGAGCCGCCACTGGTCTTCGAGGCGTACGGCACACTGCCCGACGCCGATCCCTCCGTACTGCCGCCGCCGCCCGCCGACGGAACATCCGTCCGCTGGATCTACTGGACCTCCGGCACCACCTCGGACCCCAAGGGCGTGCTGCACACCGACCGTTCGCTGATCGCGGGCGGCTCCACCCTGGCCCACGCGCTGAAGCTGTCGTCCGACGACGTCGGCTCGATGGCGTTCCCCTTCGCGCACATCGCCGGGCCCGACTACACGGTGATGCTGCTGCTGTACGGCTTCCCCGCGGTGATGTTCGAGCACTTCGCGCTGCCCGACGCCCTCGAGGCCTACCGCGGCCACGGGGTGACGGTCGCGGGCGGCTCCACCGCCTTCTACTCGATGTTCCTCGCCGAGCAGCGCAAACGGCCGGAGCGCAAGCTCATCCCCAGCCTGCGGCTGCTGGCCGGCGGCGGAGCGCCGAAGCCGCCGGAGATCTACCACGCCGTCGTACGCGAGATGGGCTGCCAGCTCACGCACGGCTACGGCATGACCGAGGTCCCCATGATCACCATGGGCGCACCCGACGACACCGTGGAGATGCTCGCCACGACCGAAGGGCGGCCGCCGGAGGGCATGGAGATACGGATCGTGGACGGCGAGGTGCGGCTGCGCGGCGAGGCCGTCTGCCAGGGATATCTGGATCCCGCCCAGAGCGCCGCGGCCTTCGACGGCGAGGGCTTCTTCATCACCGGCGACCTGGGGTACGTCACCGGGTCCGGGCATCTGGTCCTCACCGGCCGGATCAAGGACGTCATCATCCGCAAGGGCGAGAACATCTCGGCGAAGGAGATCGAGGACCTGCTGCACGAGCACCCGGCCGTCGGGGACGCGGCGGTGATCGGACTGCCGGACGCCGAGCGCGGCGAGCGGGTCTGTGCCGTGGTGGAACAGCCGGAGGGTGCCGAGGAGTTGGACCTCGGCACCGTCACGGCATATCTGCGCGAACAGGGGCTGTCGGTGCACAAGCTGCCGGAGCAGCTGGAGGTGGTGGAGCGGTTGCCGCGTAACGAGACCTTGCGAAAGGTACTGAAGTACAAGCTCAGGGAGCGGTTTTCGTGACGGGTGCGGGCGGGCCCGGGTCCGGCGACCCCGCTTGCGGCCTCGGGCCGCATGGCCCCGGGCCGCATGGCCCCGGGCCGCATGGCCTCGATCGCCGGACGGGCTCCGCCGGCTACGGCTCCGGCGTGACGAAGTACGTGGCGAAGCCCGCCAGGATCTCGTCCTCGGTGATCCTGCCGTCACCGTCCGCGTCCAGCGCCGCGGCCACCTGCGTCGCGACATCCGGGGCCACGCCGAGCACCCGCAGCACCCGCTCGGCGGCGGAAGGCGTCACACCATCGCCGTCCTCGTCGGCGATGGCGATCAGGGCATGGAGGAAGGGGCGGGCGATCTCGGCGAATCGCTGGGGGTTGTCACGCAGTCTCTTCACCGCACCCGTGATGAACTCCTCGCGGGTGACCCGCTGGTCCCCGTCCACGTCGGCGATCCCGGCCATGCCCTGCCAGAACGCCTCCGCGCCGCTGTAGAGGGCCTGGCCCTTGTCGCAGCGGGCGGTCGTGGAGAACTCTGCGAGCAGCGCGGCCGCCGCCCCGCTGAAGTCCTCACGGTCGATATAGCCGTTGCCGTCCTGGTCGAAGGCGGCGAAGCGGGAAGCGATCTTGCGCTCGTACTCTGCGCTGTCCATGCGGGGAGCGTACGACCCCGAGCACCGGCGCGTGCAAGTACTCCGCCAATTACGCGAAGACGACATGCGTGCGTACACCGAGTGACGGCGGAGAGTCACGCCGCGACCGCGGTCAGGCGGAGAGCGGCTGGGCCTCCTCGTCGACGGCCGAGCCCGCGTCCGCGTACACGTCGAAGAGTCGGCGCACGCCGAGAGCGGCCAGCACCCGGTTGACGTGCGAGCCGTCCTCCGCGCCGCGGGCGGGGAGGATCAGCCGCAACCGGCCCTGGCAGGAGCGCAGCAGCCGGCGGGCGGCGATCAGCACGCCGACGCCGCTGGAGTCGCAGAAGAACACCTCGGAGAGGTCGAGCACGAGATCGCGGTGGCCGACCGCGACCGCGTCGTGGACATGCTGACGGACCACGGGCGAGGACATGAGGTCCAGCTCGCCACAGACGTGCAGCACGGTCCACGCACCCTGCCGGGTCTCGTCCACCTTGAGCATCACGACCGGACCTCTCCTCCTGCCGATCCGGAGCCACGCGACCGCCGGGCGGCAGAAGCCGACCGGCGGACAGGAAATCCGGAAGCTGTCCTTCCTCTCGCGGCTGCCCAACCCGCTCACCCATGAAACACGACGCTCGCAGCGGAAACACGGTGCTCACCACCATCTGTTTTTTCCTGCGTTCCGCGTATCCTCCGGCGCACACTTGCCCCAAAGGAGCGTGCTTTCCGGGCCCCGCCCACTACATTCGAAGGGGCGACAGGCACAGGGGCGCACGCTTGGGGGCCGTATGGCAAAGGACACACCACCGCGATGGGACCGCAAGATGCAGCAGCGGCTCGCGCGGGGAGAGGCCGCTGCCCTCGGCGAGCTCTATGACAGGTTCGCCTCGCTGGTGCACATGCTCGCCCACCGGGTGCTCGACGACGACACGGCGGCCGACCAGGTCACCCGCGAGGTCTTCGGCTACATCTGGGAGAACCCCGACGCGTACGACCCCAAGCAGGGCTCGATGCGGTCGTGGGTCGCCAGACTCACCAACAGCCAGGCCGTCCACCGGCTGCGCGAGACCGAGGCCGCCGCGCTCGCGGAAGGCGGCGAGGGCACCACGGAGGAACTGGAACAGAAGGTCCGCAGGGCGGCGGTCGCGGCCCGAGCCGACTACATCGTCACCTCCATGCCGGCGCCGCTGCGGGCCGCCCTGGAGCTCGCCTACTTCCAGCGCAGGGACTATCGCCAGACCGCGGCCGACCTCGGGGTCACCGAGGACGAGGCCAGGCGCCGGCTGCGACTGGGCCTGCAGTTGCTCTCCACCGCCCAGACCCGCCCGCTGGAGGGCTCGTCCCCGCCCCGATACGGACACTCCTTGTGAACGGGCCGCTGGACGGCGGCCGCGGCGCCGACGACGACGGCCGCGACGAGAGGCGTGGCGTGCCGCGTATACCGGGACCGCGGTGGGCGGCGGACGATCTGGATCCGCCGGCGCGCATCGTCCCGCGGCCGACCGTGCCACCTGTGCCCGCCGAGCCGCCTGTGCCCGCCGAGTCGCCTGTTGAGCCGCCTGCCGAGCCGGAGAGCCGGACCGGGGAGTACGGCGGCGGACCCGGTGGCGGCGACGGGGAGGGGCCTTCGCTCGGGCCTTCGCACAGCGTGCTGAAGTCGCTGCTCGGCGCCTGGGCACTGTCCGCCTGCTCCGCCGAGGAGACCGCGGCAGTCGAGGCGCACCTCGGCGACTGCGCACCCTGCGCGGAGGAGGCCCTGCGGCTGCGCGACGCCGTCGCTCTGCTGCACACCGACCGGGACCTGGACCTCGACCCGCTGCTGCGCTTCCGGGTGCTCGAGAACTGCCTGGGCCGCAGGCCCGCCCGTATCCCGGTACCGGTCTGGGCGACTCCGTACGACGCCGAGACGGCGCGGCTCGACGCGCTGCTGCGGGACATCGGCGACGCGGAATGGCATGCGCCGGTACGCCTCAAATGGTTCGAGGGCGAGCAGCAGGTGAGCCGCAGAACGACCGTCGCCGGGGTCATCGGGCATCTCATGACCGTCGACGGACTGGTCGCCGGCGCGCTCGGCCTGGACGATCCCCTCGGATCCGACGCGCCGCGAGTGCCCACCCAGCGCACCGAGGTCTTCTGGCGCACCGCGGACCTGCCGCCCACCCGTACCGTCCGGGAACCCTGGCGCGACCAGAGCCACACACTGATCCGCACCGTGTCCTTCGCCGGCCACGGCGTCGCCGAACTGGCCGTCTCGTACGGGGATTTCGACCTTCCGCTGCGGGACTCCCTGCTGGACCGCGCCTTCGAGTGCTGGATGCACGCGGGCGACATCGCGGACGCCGTGGACTATCCGTACGAGCCGCCCAGCGGCGCCCATCTGCACCGGATGATCGATCTGGCCGCCCGGCTGCTGCCTGCCGCGCTCGCCGACCGGCGGCGTGCGGGCCTCGCCGGACCGGCCAGACAGCTGGTCGCGGCCGGCGCACCGGGCCGGTCGCTGCATCTGGAGGTCGAGGGCTCGGGCGGCGGGAACTGGTACATCGCCCTGGACTCCCCGGCCGCGGTCGGTTCGGCGGACCACGCGGTTGCCCAAGTCGCACTGGACGGTGTGGAGTTCTGCCGCCTGGTGGCGGGCCACGTCTCCCCGCAGGAGGCCGCGGCGGGCCAGGACGGCGACCGGGAGGCGATCCGGGACGTCCTGTTCGCGGCGGCGTCACTGAGCAGGCTCTAGGACGACGTGGGCTACTCCCCGCCCACGCTGATGTTCGGGTTGCCGTCCCGCCCCTGCGGCTTCAGCTCGATCTGGATCGTGTGGGTGCGGTCGCGCGCCGCCGAACCGCCGCCGCCCGCCGTGACCACCCCGATCCGCAGCTCGGCCCGGCCGCTGCCCTCCCGCCGCACCTGCACCGCGAACTCCAGATTCACCTTCTCCACACTGAACTTGAGGTCGCGTCCCTCCCCGTCCCGCTGCGCCCGCTCGAGCTCGTCCCGGACCTGGCCGATCACTTCGGCCAGCCCGGCCACCGCGGTATCGTCACGCTCAGCCATCGCGCACCTCGCCTCCTGTAGTTATCGTTGAGCAGTATGAGGGAGCCGTTGCACACGTCCAACTCAGCGTCGCATGAGGAGAGTTGGCGAGTCTGTCTGCTCCGCGGGCAGGACCGGTCCGGACGCCCGCTCGGGGCCGGGGTGCTGCTCCCCGGGGGTCTCGTGCTCACCTGCGCCCATACGGTGCTGTCCCGCCCCGACCGGGCCGGCATCCGCACCCCGTTCGACACCGTCTACGTCGACGTCCCGCACGCCGCGCCCTCCGGCGGCGCCCTGGAACCGCTGCCCGCCCGGCTGTTGCGCGAGTATCTGGTGCTGCCCACCCCGCACTTCAGCGGCGACCTCGCCCTCCTCAAGCTGGACGAGGAGCCGCCCGTGGCGCATGCCGTACTGCACCGCCAGATCCCCGCGCGCAAGGAACCGGTGCACTTCACCGGCTACCCGGAGGACCTGCCTGGCGGCGAGCACCTCGACGCCCGGCTGATGGGGCGCGGCGGGCCCTCGCCGACGCCCGAGTGGGTGCAGCTGGACACCGAGGGCTCGGCGTACGTGGTCCGGCGCGGCTACAGCGGCGCCGGGGTCGTCCAGAGCCGCTCGCGTCGCCTCATCGGCATCGTGGCCCATCAGTTCGGCACCCCGGAGGCGCCCGTGCGGCGCGAGCACGCGTACATGATCCCGACCGAGACGGTACTGAAGCATCTGCCGCTGGAGCGGCTGGGGCTCACGGTGACGGGGCACCGGGCCGTCTCCCACGATGTCGCCGTCGCCCCCGACAGGACCGCATCGGGCCGGGTGCCGGGGCTGCACCGCCGGCTGACCCGCTGGCTGGACGGCGCACCGGACACGGACCCGGTCGAGCTGGCCTTCGCGGGTGAGGGTGAGCACGAACTGCTGCACACCATCCGCTCGGCCCTCACGCTGGCGGACCGGGAGCAGAGCCCGCCGTCCGCGTCCGGGAGTTCGGCGGGCGAGCCGCAGGTGGGCAGCATCGACATCGCCGTCGACGCCACCAACCGCAGCGTCGAGGACCTCGCCGTATACGCCGCGGGCCGCATCGGCCTCGACCCACCGTCGAGCACGCCCGAGCCGGACGACGCGCCGTCGCGTTCTCCCGAGCCGCACGACCCACCGTTGCGTTCTCCAGAGCCGGACGATGCGCCGTCCGGTTGTCCCGAGCCGGAGGACGCGGGCGCGCCGTTCCGTACGCCGCACCAGGCACTGCTCGCCCGGATCGCCGACGAGAGCCCGCCGCTCTTCGCCGCCTTCCTCGCCGTCGATCGGTCCGCCTCCACGGACGCCGAGATCACGGCGCTGCTGCGGGCCCTGCGCGCGCGCAACGGCAGCCGGCTGCTCCTGGTCTTCAGCGACCGGCGCTCCCCGCTGCTCGCGCAGGTCCGCGCCGAGCTCCTCGAGCCCGAGTGGCCCGACCGCCGCGCGGACCGGCTCGGGACGCGCATCGCCCGGCTGGCCGAGACCGAACAGCGGTTACGGCAACTGCCCGCGAACCCGGCCACGGGCGGCCGACCCGCGCCGCGACGGCCCGAGCCGCGGACGCCGGGGCTTCGCCGTGAGCTCCAACAGCTGCGGCGCGGCAGCCCGTTGTTCGACTCGCCCGCGCTGCCGCACGCGTTGTTCCGGCTCGCCGTCGACATCGAGACGGCCCTGCTGGAGGCCGAGAGCGCCGAGCGGGCGCTGACCGGTCCGCTGGGCCCGCACGAGTTCGTCGTGGAACCGCCCGGCGAAGGACTCACGGATCTGCCGGTCGTCGCCGTACGCGATCCGGATGCCATGGTCACCGCCCCGGCCGGGCACCACCTTGCGAGCGGCGACCGGCTGCACCAGCAGTACGAGGTGGTGGGCCCGTTCGGCCGGGGCAGCCACGGGCAGGTGTATCTCGCCCGCGACCTCCTGCTGGAGAACCGGCCCGTGGCGCTCAAGGGGATCCTCGACCCGGGCAATCCCGCCGCCGTTCTCCAGGCGCACCAGGAGCGGCTGCGGCTGGTCAGTCTCAACCATCCGTCCGTCATCCGGGTGGTCAACTACGCACGGCATCCGTCGTCCTCGGCGGAGTTCATCGTGATGGAGTTCGCCGACGGCGCGCCGCTGGAGTGGGTCGCGGCCCGTATCGCCCGGCACGATCCGCCGTTCTCGGGACCGCGGGTGCGTGAGTTCATCGTGGCCTACGGGCTGCGCATCCTGGACGCGTTCAGCTATCTGCACGACCAGGAAGGCCTCGTCTACGGCGACCTCTCCCTCACCAACGTCCTCCACTGCGGCAACGGCATCAAGCTCATCGACGTGGCGGGCGTACGGGAGCCCGGCGCACCGGGACCGGTCAGCCACCGGCCGCCGGAGACCGGAGCCGGTGGGGAGATGACCACCGCGGGCGATCTCTACACCGTCGGCGCCGTCCTCGGCGAGCTCCTCGCCAAAGCCCCGGCGCCGCCCGCGGACCTCGGCACGGAGTCGCTGCAGCGGGCCCTGCGCCGGGCCATGGCACCCGATCCCAAGCAGCGGTACGCCTCCGCCCAGGAGATGGCCCTCCAGCTCCGCGGAGTCCTGCGCGAACTGCGCTCCCTGCGCCTCGGCGTCGAGACCTTCGAGCCCTCGCCGCTCTTCGACCGGGCGGCCACGGCACTGGACGGGCAGCTGGGCAAGGCCCCGCCGCTGGACCGCTGGCGGGAGGAGAGCAGCCGCAGCTACCGTCTCGGCGCCCAGGTGCCGGGACCTGCCGAGGCCGCCGTCGCCCTGCCCGTGCCCAAGGCGGATCAGCAGGACCCCAACTGGAAAGAGCTGCAGCGCACTTCGTACGACGACCCGGTGGGACTGCTGCAGCTCAGCGGCGAGTGGCTGGAGTCGCCCGAACTCCATCTGCTGCGCTGCCGGCTCCATCTTGAGCTCGCCCGCGACCAGTTGCGGCAACGGGCCGAGCAACTGGAAGCCGCGACCAGGGAGCTCAAGGGTGCCCACCGCGTCCTCGGCGACCGGGCCCGCTACGACTGGCGGCTGAACTGGCACCAGGGTCTGACCGAGCTCGCCCACGGCCGGCTGCGTCCCGCCCTGACCTCCTTCGACGAGGTCTACCGGGCCATTCCTGGCGAGTTCGCGCCCAAGCTCGCGCTCGGCTACTGCCACGAGAAGCTGGCCGACGAGTGGCGCGCCGCCGGGGACGACGGCTCCCCGCCGGCCGCCGAGGCGCGGGAGGCGCACGAGCAGCAGGCCATGCAGTTCTACGAGACGGTCTGGCGGCGCAACCACGCGCTGGGCAGCGCCGCCTTCGGCCTCGCCCGGATCCATCTCGCCCGCCGCAGCCCGGAACGGGCGCTCGCCTCTCTCGACGGCGTCCCGCCGGACTCCCGGCACCGCACCGCCGCGCGTACGGCGATGGTGCGCATCCACGCGAGCCTGCCCGCCGACGGCACGCCGCCGACCGTGGCATCGGCGGTGCGGGCGTACGCCGCGCTGCACCGGCTGGTCAGCCACGAGGGCCTCACCGACCGGCAGTCCCAGGAACGGCTCACCGCCGAGCTGCGCGAGCTCCTCCTCGAACTGGTACACGCCGCACGGGAGAAGGGCGGGAATGCCGATCCGCCGGCCGAGCTGCGTGCCTCGCTGCCCTCCGCGATAGAAGTCCCGGCCACGGAACGCGAACTCCGCGAGCAGCTCTCCGCCAGCTACCGGCAGCTGGCCAAGCAGGTGCCGCGCACCGACCGGGCCGAGGACGCGGCTCTCGCCGAGGCGCTCCTCGACAACGCCTACCGGACCCGTCCTCTCGGCTTGAAGCACGACCGGGACCGCGACCGGAAGCGGGACCGGCGGAAGGACCGGGAGAGACGCGAGGGCAGTAGGCCACGGCCGCCGGCCGCCTGGCTGCCGCGCTCGCTGCGGCCCGGCTCGGGGGAGCGCGGATGAACGCGCCGAACCGCCTCTCCGCGGCTCTGTCCCGCGCACTCCCCGCGCTGCGCCGCCTCTTCCCCGCACTGTGGCGTCGCGCCACCGGCCGTACCGCCGAGGGCAGCCGGCCCACCGCCGCGTTCCTGCGCCGCCGCATGCTCGTGCTGCCGGCACTCGCCGTGGTCGCCCTCGCCCTCTCCGCCGCCGCCTACAGCGACATCCACGGCCGTACGGAACGGCTGCGGGACCGTTGCGCACCCGCGCTGGTGGATCTGGCCGAGGCCCGGACCTCCCTCCAGCTGGCCCAGGAGGAAGCCGTGTCCCGGCTGCTCAACACCCCCGGGAAGCCCGGACTGGTCGAGCTCGGCGAGACCTACCGCTCGCTGCTCACCGAGGCTTCGCAGAGCCTCAACCAGGTGGCGCAGTCCAGGGCCCTGCGCAAGGGGCAGGAGCAGGAACTGCGGGTGGTGTCGGGTCTGGTCGTCGCCTACGGGGACAAGATCGCCTGGGCGGACCGGCACCGTACGACCGACGTACTGCGCACGGCCGGGGTCGGCTACGCCGCCGCAATGCTGGGCAGCCCCACGGGCACGACAGCCGGCAGCGCACCGCGGGATCCGACCACCATCCTGGACCGCATCAGAGAGCTGGAGCGCCAACTGCGCGACGAGAACAGGGATCTGGTGGCCTGGAGTCCCCTGACGCTGACGGCCGCGGGCGCCGCCGCGCTGGCGGCCGCGCTCTTCGCCTTCGTCCTCGTCGGCACCTCGGTCTTCCTGCGGGACCGGCTGCGGCTGATCAGCCTGCAGTTGGCGGTGGCCGCGGTGCCGGTGCTCCTCACCCCCGTGCTGCTGGCCGTCGGCGGCGCGCAGGAGCACGGTGCGCAGCAGCGGGTCCGCACGGCCGTCGGTGCCCTGGAGCGGGTGGGCGCGGATCGCGACACGGCCCCCCGGCGGATCGAGTCCACGGCGCTCGGCGCGGCCTCCGTGATGCGCGGCACACATCCGGACGGCTGGTCGATGACCGCGGGCATCGCCGTCCCCGCCGGCGGGGTGGGTGCGCTCGCCTGCGGCGTGACGCTCTTCCTCTACGGCCGCCCGTATCCGGCCGGCCGCACCCTACGGAAGTACGGGGCCGCATGAGGTGCTTGAGGGTTGTGCTGGCCGGCTGTCTGCTCGCCGCTGCCGCCGTGACGGCCGGCGGCTGCTCCGGCACGGAGGAGGAACGGACGCTGGTCGTCCTCGGCCCGTGGACCGACGGCGAGGAGAAGCCGTTCCTGGTGGCGCTGCGGGGCATCGAGAAGCGGACCGGACACAGTTACGTCTACAAGGGCACCCGTTCCCTGCGCGAGACCCTGGTCGCCCAGCTCCAGGCCGGTGCGCCGCCGGATGTGGCGATACTGAGCAGCCCCGGCGATCTGGTGGAGTACGCCCGCGCCGGGGACGCCCAGCCGCTGCCCGAAAGGGTGGCGGGTGCCGCGGTTCCGCCGTGGGCGCCGGCCGTCACCTTCGACACCAAGGACGGCGAGGCCCGTACGCACGCGTACTGGGCGCCGGTGCGGCTGGACCTGAAGTCGATCGTGTGGAGCCACGCGGCTGATACCGCCAAGACCCCGGACTGGTGTCTTGGCGTGGGTTCGGGCGCCACCTCGGGCTGGCCCGGCACCGACTGGGTGGAGGATCTGCTTTTGCAGCGGCAGGGACCGGCCGCGTACGAGAGCTGGGCGACCGGCAAGACCCCGTGGCCGCAGACCAGGCCGGCCTGGGAGGAGTGGGCCGCCATAATCGCCGCGAACAGGGGGGAACTCGGAAAGGAGGGGCTCGAGAACGGGTTCGAGCTGCTCGAGAACGGCGGATACGGGCTGCTGAACAGCGGCAAGTGCACCCATGAGCACCAGGGCTCCTTCATCCGCCGCCACTACACCGAGGATGTGCTGCCCACTCCCACCGCGCGCTTCCTCGGTTCCGGCAGGTCCGGAAAGCCCGGTAAGTCCGGTAAGTCCGGCGGGACCGGTAGCGCTGGAGAGCCAGGAAGGACTGGGGGATCCGGCGCGAACGCCTTCGAGGTCTCCGGCGACATGGCCGCGGTGTTCAAACCCAGCGCCGCCGCCTGGGACCTGCTCGGCCGGCTCACCTCCCGCGCCGCCCGCGACGACTGGGCGAATGCGGCGAAGCCCGGGGAGCGGCCGTACTTCCCGGGCGGCACCTTCGGCACCCTGCCGCAGTCGCCGGGCACCCGCGACATCCAGAAGCTGCTCGCGGGAGCCGGCCAGATCTGCCTGGACGCCTCGGACGCGATGCCGCCGACCCTGCGCGAGGCGTTCTACCGTGCCGTACTGGAATTCCTGGGCCACCCACGGGACCAGGACCTGCTCACCCGGCTGCTCGAACAGCTGGAGGCGGAACGGGTCCTGCAACAGCGGGAGAGGGCGTTCGCACTGGACGATCTGTGCGACAACCCCGTCGCCCCCTCGCCGTAGACGGCCGGCCGGCGGTGTGTGACCTAGGCGAAGACGACCGTGCGGCGGCCGTTCAGCAGAATCCGGTGTTCCGCGTGCCACTTGACCGCGCGCGCCAGCGCCTGGCACTCCACGTCGCGGCCGATCGCCACCAGCTGCTCCGGGGTGACCTCGTGGCCGACGCGTTCGACTTCCTGTTCGATGATCGGCCCCTCGTCGAGGTCGGCCGTCACATAGTGCGCCGTCGCGCCGATCAGCTTCACACCCCGGGCGTGCGCCTGGTGGTACGGCTTAGCGCCCTTGAAGCTCGGCAGGAAGGAGTGGTGGATATTGATGATCCGGCCGCTCAGCTGCTTGCACAGGTCGTCCGAGAGCACCTGCATATAGCGGGCGAGGACCACCAGCTCGACCTTCTCGGCGCGCACCAGCTCGAGGACCTGCGCCTCGGCGGCGGCCTTGTTCTCCTTGGTGACCGGAATGTGATGGAACGGGATGTCGTACGAGGCGACCAGCTCGGCGAAATCCGTGTGGTTGGAGACAACCGCCGCGATCTCGACCGGCAGTGCGCCGGTCCGTGAGCGGAAGAGCAGGTCGTTCAGGCAGTGGCCGAACTTGCTGACCATCAGGACGATCCGCATCCGCTCCTCCGCGCGATGGATCTGCCAGTCCATCTGGAAGGAGTCCCCGACGGCGGCGAAACTGGCCTGCAGCTTCTCCACGGTCACCGGCTGCTCGGCCGAGAAGTGGACCCGCATGAAGAACAGTCCCGTGTCCCGGTCCCCGAACTGCTGACTGTCCTCGATGTTGCAGCCGGTGATGAAGAGATAGCTCGACACGGCGTGCACAATGCCCTTTTTGTCCGGGCAGGAGAGCGTCAGGACGTACTGGTCAGTCATCCTCGTAGAGTGCCACACCCGCCGGTCCCGGCCGGATGCGGTCCGGCAGGCGGACCTGGGGCGGAACTCAGGAAGATCTCAGGCGGACCGGGTCATGATCCGCAGCACATCCAGCGAACGCGGCGGCGCGTCCGGGTCCTCGCCGTCGCCGGCCGACAGCCGTACGTGGGCCTCGCGGGCGGCCCGTACAGCCTCGGGCCAGCCGTGGTGTTCGAGGTAGGCGGACACGGGAGCGTCCGCACCCACCTGGTGCATGATGCGCAGCACGCGCAGGACAGCGACATCGACAAGGGCGGCCTCGCCCGAGTCGCGGAAGATCGTCCCGACGTACTTCTCCGCGGACCAGTTGTCCAGCCAGGTGTCCTCGACCAGGCGGTACACGGCGTCGGTGACGTCGCCGTACCCCTCGCGGCCGGCCAGCCAGCACTCCTCGTGGAAGACAGGGTCGGAAAGCATGTGCAGCGCCGAGCGCACATTGCAGCGCCAGCGCCACCAAGGCATGTCATTGAGCGGCATGCCGCCCATGGTGGAGGAGCGACGGCCGCGACGGGAAGGGTTGTCCGAACCTTGCTGCACGCCGTCGATCGTACGTTCCCCCGCCGCGGGGTCCCCCAGCCCCCTTCAATTCACTTCGATGTCACCCACCGTTGAACAATGCTCACACCGCCGTTACCCGGGAGGCGGAAACGTGCATAACCATGACCGGTCGGCGACGTTCCTCCTCACCCCACCCCTCAAGGACCCGCCCCTCACGGACCGCGTGCATGCGCGCCGTCTGTATCACTACGGCCGTCGCGGCGGTCGGAGCGTCGCTGGTCACCGGCTGCGGCGCGCTCTCCGGGTCCACAGGGGGGTCCCGGGAGCCCGTCACGGTGATGACCTTCGCCCCGGAGGAGACCCCCGCGACGAACATGCCCGGAATGCCCGCCATGGCGAAGGCCTACGCACGCTGGGTCAAGGCGCAGGGCGGTATCGACGGGCACGAGCTGCGCGTCATCACCTGCAACGAACAGAACACCTCCACCGGCGCCGCCCTCTGCGCCCGGCGAGCGGTCAAGGAGGGCGTGGTCGCGGTCGTCGGCTCGTACAGCCAGCACGGCGACGCCTTCATGGCTCCGCTGGAGGCCGCGGGCATCCCCTTCATCGGCGGATACGGGATCTCCGAGGAGGAGTTCACCAGCTATCTCTCCTACCCGGTCAACGGCGGCCAGGCGGCGCTCCTCGCCGGCAACGGCAAACAGCTCGCCGACGTCTGCCAACGGGTCTCGCTGGTACGGCCCAACTCACTCGCCGGCGACGAAATGCCCGTGCTCCTCAACTCCGGCCTCGCGGAAGGCAGTCGGCACGAATCCACGGACATCCTGGCGGCGGAGGACGCGACCGACTACACCGCTCAGGCCGAGCAGGCGCGCAGGAAGGCAGGCGCCCGGAGCGGCTTCGGGACGGGGAGCGACGACCGGCCCGGCTGTGTCACGGCCGCGCTCGGTGACCGCACGGAGACGTTTGTCGACTCCTTCCGGCGGCTGCCCGAGGACAACCGGAAGGTACGGATCTCCTCCGTCATGGGCAGCGTCGGCCAGCCGCTCGTCGACCGCACCGGCGGCCGCAAGGGCCCGCTGGAGGGCGCGTACATCACCGGCTGGTACCCCAACGCGGGCGATGCGCGCTGGGAGGAGATGCAGAAGATCATCCGTGCGCACGCCTTCGGAGACAACGACATCGACCCGGCCGACGCCGGTGTGCAGACCACCTGGATCGCGTACACCGTGCTGAAGACGGTCATCCAGTCGATACACGACAACAGGATCACCCCGGGGAAGATCTCGCGGGCCCTCGACGGCGGGGTGCGTGTTTCGACCGGCGGCCTCACACCGATCCTGCGCTGGGAGTTCGAGGACATGCTCGGTACGCCCGACTTCCCACGCGTGGTCAACCGGGCCGTGACCTTCCAAGTGGTGCGCGGCGGACGCCTGGTTGCCCAGAAGCCGGGCTTCGTGGACGTCAGCAAGACGCTGTCGGGCTCGGCCACCTCGGGCTGAACGGGGGGCGGTCGGCCGGCCGACCGGCCGGCTGACCGCTACAGCTGGTCGCTGCGCCGCTCCGTGAGCTCGTACTTACGGGCGATGGCGTTCCACAGTCCGGACGCTTCCCTCTTGGCCTTGGTGGCGTCACCGCTGGCGCGGGCGGCCTGGCCGGCCTGGCCGGTGTTACGGGCCTTGCCGTCCTTGCAGCCCTTCTTGCCCTCGACCTGCTTGGCCCAGGCCGCGTAGTGGTCGTCGGCCGCTGCGGACGCCTCCCATGCCTTGGTGAGCGAAGCCGCCAGTGCCGCGTTGTCCGGCAGCTTGTCGACAGTCAGGCCCTCGAGCCTGGTCACCAGACCGCGCCGCTGCACCGCGGCGCCGTGCAGGTCGGTGGATGCCTGGTCCAGGTTCTGGCACCGCTTGATGTTCTCCACCGAACGGATGACCGTGGCACGGCTGTTGTTGCTGTCGGCGAGGAGCTTGTCGAGCGCCTCGGCCTGCTGCTTGGCGGGATCGGCGGCGGCCTCGGAACTGTTCTTGGGGGCGTCGGAGGTCGCGGCGACGTTCTTGCCGGCGCCCGGGTCCTTCTTGTCGTCGTCCCCGCCGCCGAACATCAAGGCGCTGACGCCGAGTCCGAGGACGGCACAGCCGACCACGACGGCGGCGATCAGCGGTACGTGCGAGGACTTGCGCCGACCGGGCTCGGGCTCATGGCCCTGCGGCTGCTGGTACTGCGGTTGCTGGTACTGCGGTTGCTGATGCTGCTGCTGGTGTGACGGCTGCCGGCGCGTCCGCTGGCCGCCGAGCGGACCCTCGAAGCGGGGCATCTGGGCCGTGGCGTCCGCGGGCTGGGCCCCGGGCCCGTCCGTACGGAAGAGGCTGTCGAACTCGGCGGGCGGCTGCCGCTCGCCGGGCGCCCCGGGCCGTATCCCGAACGGCGCGGCGTTGGGCGCGGGCGGGACGGAGCCGGCCGGTACGGGCGCGATGAACTGCGTGGCCTCGGCGTCCGGTCCCGATACGGGTCCGGGCATGGCACCGGGCACGGTCCCGAGGAACTGGGTGGACTCGGCGGGAGTCTCCGGCGGCAGGGCTCCGGGCCCCGCGGCCGTCACCGGCGGGATGTACTGCGTCGCGTCGGAGGCACCCATGACGGGCGCCTGCGGAGGCAGAGCTTGCGGGGGCAGAGCCTGCGGCGGCAGGGCTTGCGGCGGCAGGGCTTGCGGCGGCAGAGCCCCCGCAGGCGGCCCCTGCGGGGGCAGCGCCTGCGCGCCGTACCCCGCCTTCGGACCGTACCCACTCTGCGGAGCCTCGCCGTACCCACTCTGCGGAGCCTCGCCGTACCCACTCTGCGGAGCCTCGCCGTACCCGCTCTGGGGAGCCTCGCCGTACCCGTTCTGCGGAGCCTCGCCGTAACCGGCCTGCGGGCCGTATCCGCCCTGCGCGTCGTACCCGCCCTGCGGCACGTCCCCGTACCCGCCCTGAGCGGGCTGCCCGCCCTGGCCGGGCTGCCCCGGCTGCTGCTGCGGCCCCCAGGGTTCGCCCCACGGCTGTCCGCCCGCCGGCGCCACCTGCGGGTCGGAGACACCTGGAATCCAGGGCTCACTTCCGTCGGCGGGCAGCACGACGCCTTCGTGCGCGGGCCGCGCAGCAGGAAGCTGCTGCTCGTCGCCCTGTCCGCTTTGCGTCACCGGGACTCCTACGTATGGACCTACGGAACCGTCGGTTCACGCTACCCGGTGACTCAGCCGCTCCGCACACACGCGCGGAAGCAGTAACAAGATGCGGACTCAAGTCGCTGTTAACGGGACTCCCGGCCTTATGCGGCCTGGATCTCCAGCCGCGCCCCGAACTCGCGCACCGAAGGCTCCGCCGCGTATGGCTCCAGGCGCTGCTGGAGATCGTCCAGATACTCCGCGCCCCGACTCGAACGCAATCTCCCCAGCAGCTCCACCGCACGCGTGCCCGTGTGACAGGCCTGCTCCACCTCTCGCTGCTGCACCTGCGCCGTGGCCAGCAGCACAAGACCGATCGCCCGCCGCCTGGCCCGCGACTCCGGGTGTCCGTCCAGCGCGTTCGAGGCATGGTTCGCCGCCACCTCGGCCTGCCCCAGGTCGCGGTAGCAGTGCGCCAGCTCGTCCGCGAGATACGCGTGGTCGAAATGGGCGATCCAGTCCGGATCGTCCCCCGCCGACGGTTCGGCCAGTTCCAGCGCGGCGATCGCCTTGCCGGCCACCTCGTGACAGGTGCGGGCATCCCCGAGCAGGGCATGCCCACGCGCCTCCGCGGCGTAGAACATGGCCTCGGCCCGCGGTGTGACCCTGCCCCGGGCGCCCTCCTGCGCCGCCCGCGCCAGCTGCGAGATCTCCCGCGGATTGCCGAGCTGAGCGGCCAGATGACTCATGGAAGCCGCCAGCACATAGCCGCCGTACCCCCGGTCCCCGGCCGCCTGGGCCAGTCTCAGCGCCTGGATGTAGTAGCGCTGGGCGAGCCCCGGCTGGCCGGTGTCGACGGCCATGTATCCCGCGAGCTCCGTGAGCCGCGCGACCGCCGCGAACAGCTCACGGCCGACCGATTCGCGGTACGAGCCCGAAAGGAGACCGGAGACCACGCTGTTCAGATAGTGCACGACGACCGGCCGGACATGTCCGCTGCCGAAGCGGTGGTCCAGCTCGGTCAGCGCACGCGTCATCGCCCGTACCGCTTCGACGTCCGAGACGCCGACCCGCGCTCCGGCCGTACGCGCGACCTGCGTGTCCGCGCCCGTGATCAGCCAGTCGCGGCTCGGCTCGACGAGCGCGGAGGCCGCGACCGCCGACCCGGAAAGGAAGTCACGGCGGCCGACGTCACTGCGCCAGAGCTCGCAGACCTGCTCGATCGCGCCGAGCACGGTCGGCGAGAACTGCAGACCTACGCCGGACGCGAGGTTCTTGCCGTTCGCCATGCCGATCTCGTCGATCGTGACCGTACGGCCGAGTTTTCGGCCCAGTGCCTCGGCGATGATGCCCGGCGCCCGGCCGCGCGGCTGCTGCCCGCGCAGCCACCGTGCCACCGAGGTCTTGTCGTAGCGCAGGTCCAACCCACGCTCCGTACCGACCATGTTGACGCGACGGGCGAGCCCCGCATTGGAACACCCGGCTTCCTGAATGAGCGCCTGCAACCGTTCGTTCGGCTGTCGGACGACGAGAGGCCTGGCTGCCATGACTAACCCCCTGATGCCGCGATGATCCATGAACTGATCAGTGCCCGGCTGATATACGGAGAATGCAGACTTGGTCCGAGTTGGTGGTTTTTTCCAGGAAGAGTCCTGAAAGGGCCTTCCGCAAGGCGGCCGCCTGCACGCACCCGGAAGCCACGACGTCTGCCGCCGTCGCCCTCCCGGATCGCGACCTCCCCCTCGCAATGACGCCACTGCCTGTGGCTACCCGCCCACCGCGGCGCACCCGCACGCGCGCCCCCACCCGTGCACCCATGCGCCCCGTGTGCAGGATCGATGCTCCACGCGCCACCCGTGGGACGCCCGTAACCCAAGGTGATGGCGGGAGTTGAGTGTGTCGTGGAAGAGACCATCGGAGTCATGGAAGCCGCGCAGATCCCCCAGCAGCGAGGTGAGCAGCTGCTGGACAGTGCCGTGCGGTACGCGGAAGAGAGGCACTGGGACGTGTTCCCCGGCACCTGGCTGGAGCCGGTGGAGGGCAAGGAACGCTGCTCGTGCGGCGACATCGCCTGCGCCGTGCCCGGCGCCCACCCGGTCAGGCCGGACTGGGCGAACCAGGCGACCGGCAGCGCGGTCGCCGCGCGGCGGCTGTGGTCCAGGCAGCCGAGAGCGTCGATCCTGCTGCCGACAGGACGTACCTTCGACGCTCTCGAGGTACCGGAGTCGGCCGGCTTCCTGGCGCTGGCCCGCCTGGAGCGGATGAACCTCCCGCTCGGCCCGGTGACCTGCACCCCCGACCGCCGGATGTTGTTCTTCGTACTGCCCGGCGCGGCACTCAAAGCCTCCGACCTGGTCCGCACCCTCGGCTGGATGCCGGACGCCATCGACCTCGTCGCGCGCGGCGAGGGCCACTACGTGGCGGCGCCGCCGACACGGATCGGCGGCCATGGCGCGGTGCAGTGGGCCCGCCGCCCCACCACCGCCAACCGGTGGCTGCCGGACGCGGACGAGCTGATCAGCCCGCTGGCGTACGCATGCGGGCGGGAGGCGGCCGCGCAGCGGATCCGTCGCGCATAAGACGGCCCATGGCGCAGGGGGCGGCCCCTAAGGTGGGCCCGTACATACGGGGACACCGAAAGGCGGGGCACCATGCCGGACCAGGCGATGGGAGCCACAGAGGCGGGCGGGGCGCGATCGGCGCCGCCCGCCGTTCGTGTTGAGGGCTTGTGGAAGCGGTTCGGCGAGCAGATCGCGGTGGCCGGCATCGATCTCACTCTCCCCGCGGGCAAGTTCATCGGCCTGGTCGGCCCGAACGGCGCGGGCAAGACGACGACCCTGTCGATGGTGACCGGCCTGCTGCGCCCGGACGACGGCCGGGTGGAGGTGGCGGGCCACGACGTGTGGCGCGACCCGGTCGAGGTGAAGTCCCGCATCGGTGTACTTCCCGAGGGCCTGCGCCTCTTCGAGCGGCTCTCGGGCCGCGAACTCCTCGCCTACAGCGGGCGGCTACGGGGCCTGCCGGGCGAGGAGGTCGACAAGCGCGCTGCTCAACTCCTCGACGTACTGGACCTGGCGGGCGCACAGCACAAACTGGTCGTCGACTACTCCACGGGCATGCGCAAGAAGATAGGGCTCGCGGCGGCCCTGCTCCACAACCCCGAAGTACTGTTCCTGGACGAGCCGTTCGAGGGCGTCGACCCGGTCTCGGCGCAGACGATCCGCGGCGTCCTGGAGCGGTACACCGGCTCGGGCGCGACCGTCGTCTTCTCCAGCCATGTGATGGAGCTGGTGGAGTCGCTGTGCGACTGGGTGGCGGTGATGGCGGCGGGCCGGATCCGCGCGCAGGGCCCGCTCGCGGAGGTACGGGGCGATGCGCCGTCCCTGCAGAGCGCGTTCCTGGAACTGGTGGGCGCGAACGGCCGGGACACCGGGCACTCGCTGGACTGGCTCGGCGGCGGTACCCGTTGAGCGCCGTGAACGCCTTGAACAGCGCGTACCTCACCCCGGTCTTCATCCGCCTCAAGCTGTCGCTGCTGCGCAACGGGCTGCGCCAGTCGTCCGGGCGCAGGGCCGCGTACATCGCCTCGATCGTCGTCACGCTGCTCTTCGCCGCGCTCCAGCTCATCGGCCTGATCGCACTGCGTGGAAACGATCACGCGGATTCGGTCGTGGTGCTGCTGACCGCCGTACTGGCCCTGGGCTGGGCAGTCATGCCGCTCTTCTTCCCGAGTGGTGACGAAACACTGGACCCGACCCGTCTGGTGATGCTGCCGCTGCGACCGGGCCCGCTGGTTCGGGCGCTGCTGGCGGCGTCGCTGGTGGGCATCGGCCCGCTGTTCACACTCTGCCTGGCGGTGGGTTCGGCGATCGCGCTGTCCCACGGCGCCGCGGCACTGCTCGTCTCCGTCGTCGCCGTCCCTCTGACGCTGCTGGTGTGCGTGGCGCTGGCGCGGGCGGTCGCGGCGGCCAACATCCGCCTGCTGACCTCTCGCAAGGGCCGCGACCTGGCGCTGCTCAGCGGTCTGGTGATCGCGGTCGGCATCCAGGTCGTCAACTTCGGTGCACAGCGACTCGGCCACGCCGGCGGACTCTCGGCGCTCGATCCGGTGGCGGGAATCGTACGGTGGCTGCCACCTGCGTCGGCGATCGGCGCGGTGGACTCGGCGAGCGAGGGCTCGTACGCGGTGGCCGTCGGACAGTTGGGGCTGTCGGCGGCCGCTCTGCTGCTTGTGCTGCGGTCCTGGCAGCGCAGCCTGACGAAGCTGATGACGACCCCGGACGGCTCGACGCTGGCCGCGGCCTCGGAGCCGACCCGCAAGGAGTCCACGACCGGCTTCCACCGGCTGCTGCCCGAGGGCCGTACGAGCACGGTGATGCAGCGCAGCCTGCGCTATGTGTGGCGGGACCCGAAGACGAAGGCGGCGTGGGTGACCGCGCTGGCGATCGGTCTGATCGTGCCGCTGTTCAACGCACTGCAGGGCACGGGCTCGGTCTACTTCGCATGCTTTGCGGCGGGGATGCTCGGCATCCAGATGTACAACCAGTTCGGCCAGGACACCTCGGCGTTCTGGATGGTGGCGCTGACGATCTCCTCCACCCGGGACGCGTACGTCGAACTCCGCGCCCGGGCACTGGCATTGCTGGTGATCACGCTCCCGTACACCGCCCTCGTCACCGTCCTTACCGCCGCCGTGCTGGGCGACTGGCAGGCTCTGCCGGAGGTGGTGGGCCTGTCGTTCGCGCTGCTGGGCGCGATGCTGGCGACGGGAGCAGTGGCGTCGGCCCGCTTCCCGTACTCGATCCCGCAGGACAGCGCGTACAAGAACGTGGCTCCCGGTCAGGGCGGACTCGCCTGGATCTCGATCTTCGGCGGCATGATCTCGGCAGCACTGCTGTGCGCACCCGTGATCGCGCTGACGATCTGGCTGCACGCGGCGAACGCCCAGTCGGCACTGTGGCTGCTGCTGCCGGGTGGCACGGTGTACGGGCTGCTCATCGGGTGGGCGGGAGTGCGGGTTGCGGCCCCGCAGACGGCGGGCAGGCTCCCGGAGATCCTGGCGGCGGTCAGCAAGGGGTGATCAGCAAGGGGTGCAGGGCCCCGCGGACGGCACAACTCTCCCCGGCGGAGGTCGATCCGAACGCACGGTGGAGGCGACGGTGGGGATCCGCGAGGAGACCCGCCGGCCGACCGGCCGACGGGTCCCTGTCCACTCGCGCCCTGTGGACGCTCAGTTCGCCAGCAAGGACTCCAGAACGTCCTCGTTCGGCGAGGTGAGTCCGGAGTCGGCCGCATTCGGGCACCGCGGGTCGAGCCGGAGGCTGGCCAGATCTCGGCCGGCGACGCCCCAGGCATACGCGGACGACCGTTCCCAGGCCAGCTGCGGCGGGTTGTACCAGCCGTCACCGAGGCCGCCGAGCATGGGCACGGCCTCCGCGAGCCCTGGTCCGAGCCGGTACACCGAACCGCCGAAGATCGACGCGAACACCTGACCGCGATGGACGCTGAGCTCTCCGTAGCTCGGCAACTTCCCGGTCTGCAGGACCGTGCGGGTCTCGAGGTCCATGGCGAACCAGGTACCTGCGAGCCGCTTGTAGACCCCGTACAGCACACCGTCGTACACCGCGATGTGCTGCAGGCTCGCGTACCCCTCCACCGGCGCGACCTCCCACAGCACCTTGCGGTGCCGCAGGTCGAACGCGACGATCGTGGCGCTCGGCCTGGCCGGCGGCACGCTGCCGCCGCCCCAGGTGTCTCCGGCGAGGTACGCGATCCGGAAACCCGGCCTGTCGTCCAGCGCGAGCGACATCACGCTCTGGTCCACGATCACATCCGGATAGACCCTGAGCTTGCGTCTCAGCCGGTCCGCCACTGTCAGCGCGCCCTTGAGCAGGCCGACACCCGGGGCGGTCGACACCAGCAGGAGATCATGGGCCCGTTCGTACACCATGTCCGTGGGCCGTTGCTGCTCGTTCTCGACGAAGCCCATGGACCGGACCTTGCCGCGGTCCGGATCGAACTCCAGCAACTCGGTACTCGGGTACATCGCCGCGTACACGCGGTCGCCGACCCGTTGCAGCTGCTTCGGTTCGCCCGGGATCCTGATCCGCCGGGACGTGCCTTTCGCCGGTTGGTGGGTCGTGATCGAGAAGTGCCCGCCGACGTGCACGGTCCCGTGCGACCCGTACGTCATGGACTGCACGGGATCCGGTCCGGACAGGCCGATGTCGATCAGCTCGAGTATGTCCGACCGGCCGCTTGCCAGATCCAGCCACCACAGCCGGCCGCTGCCCGCACCGCCGAGCAGTGTGCCGTCCGCCAGCGGCAGCAGGGCGCGGTGCTCGTCCCCGGCCGCCGGCGCGGCGACCGGCACGAGGGTGTCGCCGTCCCGCCGGTAGACCGTTCCGGTCGGGCGGCCGACGCAGTACAGCGTGCCGTCGGACGTCATCGTCATCGCGTCGATCAGCCGCTCCGGGCCGGGCGTCGCGATCACCCGTGCGTCGCTGCCGTCGGGCGCCATGTCGACCACGGACTTGGTGAGCGCGGCGATCACCCGGCCACCGCGCGCGAGCAGCGCGGCCGCGCCGCCGTAGGGCGTCGGAGTGAGGTTCGTCCTCGCACCGGTGGTGCGGTCGTAGGCGACGACGTAGCCGTGCGGCAGCGTCCCCGCGTAGACGAAGCGCTCGTCGGCTGCGATCGCACGCACATACTGATCGCCCGGCACCGCGACGCCGAGATTGCGCAGGACACCGGTCTGCGGCTTGTACTCCCAGACTTCGCCGCGCGGGGACGTTCCCGCGTACACCGTGCCGTCGGGCGCCGTGGTGAGACACCAGACGAAGCCGCCCGCCGGGCCCACCGTGCCGATCAGCTTCACCTCGCCGGTGGCCGGATCGAAACGGTAGATGTCCGAGGTCGGATACGTCCCGGCGTAGACCTGCCCGCCCGAGACGGTCGCAGCCCAGCCGCCCTCTCCGCGGCCGAGCCGGACGGCCCTCACGAGTTTCTTCGACGCAAGGTCGATCTCACCGAGTACGGGTGGACTTTGACCCCGAGCCACGACGTAGAGGCGATCGTCGAGCTTCGTCATTCCGACTATGGCGGCGGTGAACGACGCGACGCCGAAGGTGGAGATGGGTGGCTCCGAACAGTGGTCCTCCGTACCGGCTGTGTCCGGTCTGTCTGCTGTGTCTGGTCTACCGGCCGTGCCTGCGATGTCGGGTGCGTCGGCGTTCGCAGCGCCCGGGGAAGCCAATTGGCCCGCCACGGACGCCAGGGCGAATCCGGCTCCGGCATGCAATAACCGCCTGCGTTCCATGCATCCCTCCCTCGAGAGATTCGAACTCTCAAGGTAGGTGCGGATCAACGGCCCGTCATCGCCCTCGCCGCGTTCCGCCAGGAACCGTACCGACTTGTCCTATTAGGTCTTATTGTCATCGGAATCCACGTACGCGAGAGCTACACACCCGCGGTGTCGCTCGCCGCGGTGTTCGCAACTCCCGGCGCCCTCATGACCACCTCGAAGCAAAGCCTTCCGATTAGCGCGTGTATACATTCCCCTCCGACGGCGGACCGCGCCGTCGCCGCCAAAACCCTTGGCGGGGGACGTTTTCCAGTCGAAGCAGGCCTCGCACGGCGAGAGCCGTCCGGACGTTTGTGCAGCTCAGGCGGTAGTTTTCCGTTGCACCATCGAAGGTCATCCACATGATGGACACTCCTCCACACCCGCTCCGAGCTGCCCGAACGACCATTCGGTCGCCCCCGAACGAACGTACACGGCCGGAAACGAGCGAACAACGTGCACTCACTGTCCGCATGCGCAAGACTCCCGACCGCAATCGCCCCCCAAATGAAGGAGTTTCACACATGCGTTACATCCGAAACACAGTCGCCGCAGTCGCCACGGCATCCGCACTGCTTCTGACCGGCACCACGGCCACGGCAGTCGCGCAGGACCGGCCCGCACAGCCCGCACAGCCGGCCAAGACGAAGAGCCTGTACGCGCCCTCCGCACTCGTACTCAGCTTCGGCAGGGGCGATGACGCCGTGACCGCCACGGTCGAGCGGGCCGTCACCCTGACCTGCGCCCCGCGCCCCGGGGGCAGCCACCCCTCGCCCGCGGCCGCGTGTACGGAACTTCTCATCGTCAACGGCGAGTTCAGCGCGCTGGCCGAACAGAAGTCGCACAAGATGTGCACGCGCCAGTGGAATCCTGTCGTGCTCAGCGCCCGTGGGGTGTGGCAGGGCAAGCACGTCGACTGGTCGGTCACGTACGGCAACGAGTGCGAGATGGAAGGAAGCATGGCCAAGGGCACGGTCTTCGCCTTCTGACGGCCCGTGGCCCCGGGTCACGTACCTTCCAGGCGCGCTTCACGAGGCCGGTAACTCTCCCCCGCACCACGCGCACATGAAGTAACCGGTCGACCGGTTGCCGACCTCGCCGATCGCCCAGCCGTTGCCGCCACGGCTGGAGGCGATCCCCCGGCTCCCATGCCCGACATCGTTCCTGTCAGGGCGTCAGCACACCATCCAGAAACGGCTCGACCGCCGTCCGCCATCCCTCCGGCTGGTCGTAGTGCACCAGATGGCCCGCGTCCGCCACCTCCCCGTACTCACCCCGGGGCAGGACCCGCACCATCTCCTGGGCCTCCGCGCGGCCCAGTTCGCCGTCCAGACCGCGGACCACCAGTGTCGGGCACTGGACCTGGGCCAACTCCTCCCAGTGGGCGTCGTGGACCCACGTTTCACGGGAGGTGAGCATCTGGCGGCGGGAGAAGACCGGGCGCCAGCCGTCCGCCCGTTCCGACATCACCTCCGCGAAGAACTCGCCTCGGGCGGGGTTGTGGCGCTCCACCCAGGGGTCGTCCTCGCCGAACCACTTGCGGACGTCCGCCAGCGTCGCGAACGGGACCGGCCAGGAGCGGAACCAGTCCTCCCACTCACGCTGCGAGGCCGCACCGAGCGCGGAGGCGCGCATATCGCAGATGATCAGAGCCTGGACCAGGTCCGGGCGCTTGGCGGCGAGTTGCCACGCGGTGAGCGCGCCCATGGAGTGGCCGACCAGGGTCACCGGGGCGAGGCCCAGTTGTTCGACGGCGGTCTCGGCGTCGGCGACATACGCCTCGCGGGTGAACGGGCCATCGGCCGGCTTGTCGCTGCGGCCGTGACCTCGCTGATCGAGTGCGATCGCTCGGTGCCGCTCAGCCAGCCAGCGGGCCGTCGAGGCCCAGTGCGAGGCACGGCCCATCAATCCGTGGAGCAGTAAGACTCCGGGCGCGTGCTCCGTTTCGCCCCTTCCTTTGGGAGGGTCGGCAAACTCCCAGGCAGCCAGGCGTACGCCGTCGGCTCCGGTTACGTCGATGCGCCGCACCATGTGGCCTGGCACCCCCTTCTCTCCCCCGGTGGTCCTGCTCGGTCGAGTCCAGCCAGACTATCGAACCTCTATTCGAAAACGCGGGTCTGCCGCACAACACCCCTCATTCGAGTGACCGCCCTCAAGGATTGACGCCCGCGGCCGAGGGAAGATCTTCAGCGGGAGGCGGGCCGCTCGGGGATGACGGTCCGAGGGGATTGACCCTGGGAGCTCGGGGCTCCGGGTCAGCACAGGGGAGGACAGGCCCCGGCTCCCGTGGGAGCCGGGGCCCTCCTGTGGATTCAGGGCGGGCGGGACACAGGCGCACGGGACATACGGGGCGCGCGGGGCATACGCGTACAGGGCATGCGCGTACCGCACTTGCGGGGCTCGCTGAGCGTGCTGGGCGCGGCGTTGAGCGCGCTGGACGTACGGCGGGCGCATCACCCGGATCCCTCCCCGGCCATGGGGTCATATGCCTCCGCCACAGCGTGGCACGCGATTCGCCCGGGCGCTGCCATTCCGGACGGAAAACGGTGTCCGGCGGGTGGAAAGCGCCACGCGAAGTACCCGACGGCGTGTCCGGGGGGCGCCCGAGAGGCCCCGGGCGTCCCAGGTCAGGAACGCTGCGGGGCCGTCAGGCCGCGGTCAGTGCCCGGTTATTGCCCGGCCACTGCTTGGCCACTACTGCTTGGCCACGAACACATGGGAGGCCACATCGGCCGCCAGCTCCGCCGCCTCGCCGCTGCTGCCCACCAGCACTCCGCCCGCGGACTCCGTCACGCTGACCACCGAACCGGGCTGCACTCCCGCCCGCCGCAGCGTGTACATCAGCTGGGCGTCCGTCTGGATCGGCTCGCCGATCCGCCGTACGACCACGGTCTTGCCGTCCGCGCCCGGGTCCAGGTCCGCCAGCGAGACCATGCCGTCGTCCAGGAACGGGTCGGCCTCCGCCTTCTCGCCCAGCTCCTCGAGGCCCGGGATCGGGTTCCCGTACGGCGACTCCGTCGGGTGGCGCAGCAGCTCCAGAACGCGCCGCTCCACCGCCTCGCTCATCACATGCTCCCAGCGGCACGCCTCCGCGTGGACCTGCTCCCACTCCAGGCCGATGACATCGACGAGCAGACACTCGGCCAGCCTGTGCTTGCGCATCACGCGCGTCGCCAGCCGCCTGCCCTCGTCGGTCAGCTCCAGGTGACGGTCGCCGGCGACCGTCACCAGGCCGTCGCGCTCCATTCGCGCCACGGTCTGGCTGACCGTCGGACCGCTCTGGTCGAGCCGCTCGGCGATCCGGGCGCGCATGGGCACCACACCTTCCTCTTCGAGCTCGAGGATGGTGCGGAGATACATCTCCGTCGTGTCGATCAGTCCGGACATACGTGCCCCTCGATGCTGTGACTGGAAAAACAGTCGTGCGCTGGCCCTGACTCAATTCTGACGCATCCCACTGACAACCGTGCCGTGCCGGGGGTAAGCCGTCGGGAAGCCTCTCCCCGAGCCCGTACGACAGCTGGTACGGAAGGCTGTATTGACAGGGCAATGGTCCAGACCGCAACGTGATCCGCGGCACGGGTATTCCCGCCGCGGCGCAGCCGCGTGCAGCCGCGGTTCCCCACCTCCCCGAAAGGGCTCGGCGATGAGCGAGAGCAAGCTGGCCGGTCAGTTCTTCGACGCCGCGATCGGTCTGCTGCAGCGTGTCCGGGACGAGGAGACGGCGAACATCGCCGACTCCGGGGCCGCGATCGCGGACGCCGTCGCCGCGGGCGGCCGCCTCTTCGCCTTCGGCGCCGGGCACTCCTCGCTCGCCGCGCAGGACGTCGTCTACCGGGCCGGCGGCTTCGCCCTGATGAACCTCCTCGCCGTGCCCGGCGTCGTCGGTGTCGACGTCATGCCGGCCACACTCGGCTCGGCCCTCGAGCGTGTGAACGGGCTCGCGGGCGCCGTGCTCGACTCCAGTCCCGCCAGGGCCGGCGACGTACTCGTGATCATCTCGCTCTCGGGGCGCAACGCACTGCCCGTCGAGATGGCCATGAACGCCCGCGCGCTCGGGCTCAAGGTCATCGGCGTGACGTCGGTGGCGTACGCGGAGGGCACCACATCCCGGCACGTCTCCGGCACCTTCCTCAAGGACCACTGCGACATCGTCCTCGACTCCAAGATCGCGGTCGGCGACGCGGAGCTCACCCACGAAGGCATCGAGGCTCCCTTCGCGCCCGCGTCGACTGTCGTCACCAGCGCGCTGATGCAGGCGATGATGGCGGCGGCGGCCGAACAGCTGGTCGAGCGGGGCATCGAGCCGCCGCTGCTGCGCTCGGGGAACGTGGACGGCGGGCACGAGTGGAACGGTCGCGTGATGACGGAGTACGGGGACCGGATCTTCTTCCGCCACTAGGACGTAGCTGCCCGCACCCCGGGCACGGCCGTTTCACGCCGCCGCGGGACCGCCGCACGGCGACGGCTCACCGCCACGCGGCGGCGGCAACATGTCCAGCCGGCCGCCGCGCTCGGCGCGCCCGCGCGTCCCGTTCGTCAGCCGTCCCCCTGCCCGCCCGTCAGCCGCGCCAGATCCAGCGCCGACGCCGCCAGGACCGCCACGCTCTCCGCGTACACCGCGTCCTGGCGCTCGAACGCCGGGCGGCTCGCCCCCCGCAGAAACGTCACCACTCCCAGCGTCCGGCCCCGGCTCCGCAGCACCGTGCACAGCGCGTGGACCGCGTCCCGCGGCCACTGGCGCTCCGCCGCCCAGTCGCCCGCCACCGCGGGCGCGCTCGCCCGGACCGAGCCGATGCGGTCCGCCGCCTGGAGCGCCGGATGGCCCTGCGAGTAGCGCACCGGAATGCCCGCACCCGCCACCGCCACACACGGGCCCGGCGCACCCGAAGGCGTTGCCGCGACACGCACCAGCCGATCCCCCTCCCCCTCCAGCAGATCGATCAGCGCATGGTCGGCGAAGCCCGCGAGCGCGAAGTCCAGATACGCGGTCGCCGCCTCCATCGAGTCCTCGCACTCCGCCGCGGCCCGCCCCGCCCGGTGCAGCTGGCTCGACCGGAACCGCTGCCGGTCCGCCTCCTGCTCGGCCAGCTTCGCCTCGGTCACATCGTGGAACAGCCATCCCACCCCGAGCGGCACAGGCTCCTCCGCGAGCGGTGAGGCCAGCCGCAGGAACCCACTGCGCCAGCACCGCCGCCGCTCCCCCTCGGCCGTACTCAGCGTCACCCACAACTCCGCGAGCCCCCGCGGCGCCCCCTCAGCCAGCACATGGTGGAGCGCGCCCTCCAGCTCCTCCAGACCCTGGACGACCAGCTCCCCGAGCGGCCGCCCGAGCGATGAGGTGCGCCCGGCGCCCAGCACCCGCGCCGCATAGCCGTTGACAACGGTCGGCCGCAGATCCACATCGACCAGTACGAGCCCCCAGGACTCGTCCTCGAACAGCGCCTCGCTCAACGCGATCGCCCGCTCCAGATCGATCTGCGCGTGCACCTCGCTGAACGCGCAGTACACCCCGGCCGGCTTGCCGTCCGCGCCGAGCACCCGCGCCGACTGGGTCCGTACGAGAACACGCCCGCCGTCCTTGCGCAGCAGCGCGAATTCATGGACGGTGCGCCCCGGCACATCCATCGCGGCCATCAGCCGCCCCTGGACCTCTTCGGCATCGGCGGTCCGCACCGCCCACCCGGCAAACCCGCGCCGCCCCACCGCCTCCTCGGGCGACCAGCCGAGAATCCGCTCCGCCTCGCGGTTCCAGTGGGTGACCGTGCCGTCCGCGTCGAAGGCGCAGAGCGCGGCGTCCATCCCGTCGAGCAGCGCCGCAAGCAGTTCCGCCCCCGGCACCGGGCCGGGCTCCGGCGGACCCACGTCGTCCCGCTCCGGCTCGTCAGGCCCGAGCGCGTTGGTGGTCTCACTCCTGGAAGCACTCATCCTGGACCCCCTGCAGGACGCATCCACACATGCTTTTTGCACCTCGGATCATTCAACTGGAACGTGACGCAGCGCACACTCTGTTCCCGGAAATCGTTGCCTGCAGGAAATCGGTGGGACGGATCTACATCTACTACTTCCACTTGTTCGGGTTTTTGGGCGTGAACACACATACGAGCGGAATCGGACAGCTTCGTGCCGTCTGCGGAGGGCGCCTTGGCTAACGTCCGCTGCACACGGTGAAAGGAGGCCACTCGCTCCCTGACAGGTTCGCCAGGGTCGGCCCTTTCACGGAGGCAGACCGAGTGGCCAGCCCCAGTCATCACGATCGGCAGATCAAAGGGGGTGCCTTCGATGGCTACGTTTCCTCTCGGTGAGCAGAACCACCGGGCTGTGCTTCCTCAGCAGCCCGCTCTGGAATCCGTGGGAGCAGACACCCCTGGGAGCAGGGACGAAACGGCTCACGGACACCCCGCCACCGCGCGGGGCACCGGCAGGGAACATGGGCGAGGGGAGACCGGCGGGTGCAGCACCCGGCCCCGTCGGCGTCACGCCGCACAGGCAGAGGCCGGGGACGGTGACGTCCCCACACAGGACACGGTCTACCGGGGCGGCACAGGTGCGGGCAGGGTGTTCGTCCTGGCAAAGGACGGACAGCCGCTCATGCCGTGCCACCCCGCCCGCGCACGCGAACTCCTCACCAGGGGTCGCGCCGTGGTGGCGCGGCAGGCGCCGTTCACCATCCGCCTCAAGGACCGCATCCACTCCGATTCCCAGGTGGACGGCGTACAGCTACGCATCGATCCGGGCTCCAAAGGCACCGGCATCGCCATCACAGACACGAAGAAGGAAACCGGTCGGGACGGCACAACCGTGGCCGTACGGCGCGGGCTTACCTCTATCGAGATCCAGCACCGGGGCCATCAGATCCACAAGGCCATGGGGCAACGGGCGGGATACCGCCACAGACGCCGTTCGGCCAACCGCCGCTACCGGGCCCGCAGATCCAACAACCGGACCCACTCGCAAGGCTGGCTGCCCCCGTCGCTGCGGCATCGAGTCGACACCACGCTGTCGGTCGGCCACCGCATCTGCCAGTACGCGCCGGTCACCGAGATCCATGTCGAACTGGTCGCCTTCGACACCCACGCTATGAGCGAAGGCAGAAGCCTCACCGCAGTCGAGTACCAGAACGGCACCCTGGCGGGGATCGAGGTTCGCGAGTATCTGATCGCTAAATGGGGGCGCACATGCGCCTACTGCGGGGCCACCGGCGTACCGCTGAACATCGACCACATAAGACCCCGCAGCCGCGGCGGATCCAGCCGCATCTCGAACCTGACCCTCGCGTGCGTCAGATGCAACCAGGTCAAGGGGTCCACTCCCATCGAGGAGTTCCTGGCCCACCGGCCGAAACGCCTCACGGCGATCCTCCATCAGGCCAAAGCACCACTACCGGATGCCGCGGCCATGAACGCGACCCGCTGGCAGCTCTCCGATGCTCTCAAGACCCTCGGGAGACCCGTACACGCATGGTCAGGAGGCCGTACGAAGTGGAACCGCACCGCCATGGGGCTGGAGAAGACCCACACCCTCGACGCACTCTCCGTAGGCCCCCTCGGCCATGAGAGCGGGGATGCCATTGTCCGCGTCCCCCGCCAGGTCTGCGTCGTCAAGGCGACGGGGCGCGGCGTATACGCCCGCACCACCCCCGACCGATTTGGCTTCCCCCGGCTCCGGCGTCCGCGCCGCAAACGCCACTACGGCTTCGCCACCGGAGACCTCGTCCGTGCGACCGTGCCGACCGGTAAGTGGACAGGCACGTGGACAGGTCGGATCTCCGTACGGGCCGTGGGCCGTCACAGCCTTACGACACCGGCCGGCCGCTTCAACGTCTCCTACGTGAATCTGCGGCTCCTCCAGCGGGCCGACGGTTACGCGTACTCCGGCAAGCAAGAGGTCACCAAAAAAGGGGTTGATCCGCTGCCTGGAGGTTCCTAATGTGTCGTGCACACAAGAAGGGAGGTGGTTCGGCAGATGTATGCATTCCGGACGCGTGAGGTGACTGCGGGCTAGCGGCCCGTCGTCGCATTCTGTGCGGTGCCGGCACATCGCCGGCCGAAATCCCAAGCAGTCACCGACCCGTGGGCTCGCCGGTACGTCCGGCCGGCTCCTCCCCGGAGGAACCCGAGCCCGCGGGTTTCTGCGTTCCCGGGCAGCCCCCAGGAGGCGGGGCGCAGCCGTCGCCTCACTGCAGGCTCAGCTTCCCCGTCCGCTGCGCCCGCGCCTCCCCCCCGCCCGCAGGATCAGCGCTGCCGGACGTTCCGGGCCGGGCAGGGCCTGCGGCTGAAGCGGGCGGTGCTGGTGCTGGACCGGGAGCGCGCGGTCCGCCATGTGCAGTTCCCGGCGACCGGTATCCCGGCGGCGGTGGCATGGCCACCCGCGCTCGGGCAGGGCCGCAGCCTCGCGATCGCCTCAGGGTGCCAGTCGTTCCACCCGCCACGCCCCCGACGGGGTACGGCGGACATACCGCAGCCGGTCGTGCAGCCGGTTCTCGTGGCCCTGCCAGAACTCCACCGTCTCCGGCTCGATCCGGTAGCCGCCCCACTCCGGCGGCGCCGGGACCTGCTCGCCCTCCGGGTAGCGGGCCGCCAGCTCCTCGTACGTGCGCAGCAGTTCCTCCCGCGAGGCGATCACCGAGGACTGGGCGCTGGCCCAGGCGCCGAGCTGGGAGCCGTGCGGGCGGGTGCGGAAGTAGGCGACCGTCTCGTCGCGGCCGATGCGGGACGCCGTGCCGGTGACGATGACCTGGCGGGCCAGACCGTGCCAGGGGAAGAGCAGCGAGATGTGCGGATTGGCGGCCAGTTCGCCGCCCTTGCGGGAGGCGTAGTTGGTGTAGAAGACGAAGCCGCGCCCGTCGAACTGCTTCAGCAGCACGGTGCGCGACGACGGGCGGCCGTCGGGTGTGGCCGTGGAGACGATCATGGCGTTCGGCTCGCGCAGACCGCCGGACGTGGCGTCCCGGAACCAGCGGGCGAACTGGTCCATGGGTGTGGGCGCCAGGTCCCCCTCCAGGAGCGCGGTGGAGCGGTACTGCTCCCGCATGACGGCGGGGTCATGAGAGGGGGAATCCGGCTCCGGGTCAGCGGGATCCGAGTTCGGAGCGGCGGGATCCGAGTCCGGTGCGGCGTAGTCGGTCACGGGGCCATCCTGCCGCAGTGGGCGAGTTTGCCCGGCACGGAGTGCCCCTAACCCTCCCCGGCCAAAATGGGGCAGTGTGCCGGATGTCACGCTTCCCCGCATCAGCCGGACCCGCCAAAATCTTGGGTCGGGCCACTGTGGCCTCCATACAGCAGGGGATATCGTCCTGCCTTCCCGACGGTTGGGTGACCACCTGCCGCACGGGGCATCACCGGGGTGACGGACCCACATCTGTCGTACGTATCTTGAGGAGCCGCCTGATGTCCGACTTCGTACCTGGACTCGAGGGAGTCGTCGCGTTCGAAACGGAGATCGCCGAACCCGACAAGGAGGGCGGCTCGCTCCGCTACCGGGGCGTGGACATCGAGGATCTGGTGGGCCACGTCTCCTTCGGGAACGTGTGGGGCCTGCTTGTCGACGGCGCCTTCAACCCCGGCCTGCCGGCGGCCGAGCCCTTCCCCATCCCGGTGCACTCCGGCGACATCCGTGTCGATGTGCAGTCGGCGCTGGCGATGCTCGCCCCGGTGTGGGGTCTGAAGCCACTTCTCGACATCAATGAGGCGCAGGCACGCGACGACCTGGCACGGGCCGCGGTGATGGCGCTGTCGTACGTCGCCCAGTCTGCGCGCGGCCAGGGCCTGCCGATGGTCCCGCAGAAGGAGATCGACAAGGCGCAGTCCGTTGTCGAGCGCTTCATGATCCGCTGGCGCGGGGAGCCGGACCCGCGGCATGTCAAGGCCGTCGACGCGTACTGGACGTCGGCCGCCGAGCACGGCATGAACGCCTCCACGTTCACCGCCCGGGTCATCGCGTCCACCGGCGCGGATGTGGCTGCCGCGCTGTCGGGTGCGGTCGGCGCGATGTCGGGGCCGCTGCACGGTGGTGCGCCGTCCCGTGTGCTGGGCATGATCGAGGAGATCGAGCGCACGGGTGACGCGACCGCGTATGTGAAGCGGACCCTGGACAGGGGCGAGCGGCTGATGGGCTTCGGGCACCGGGTCTACCGGGCCGAGGACCCCCGGGCTCGCGTGCTGCGCCGTACGGCCAAGGAGCTGGACGCGCCGCGCTTCGAGGTGGCGGAGGCGCTGGAGAGGGCCGCGCTGGAGGAGCTGCACAACCGCCGTCCGGACCGCGTCCTGGCGACGAACGTGGAGTTCTGGGCGGCGATCATGCTGGACTTCGCGGAGGTCCCGGCGCATATGTTCACGTCGATGTTCACCTGTGCCCGTACGGCGGGCTGGTCGGCGCACATCCTGGAGCAGAAGCGCACGGGCCGGCTGGTGCGTCCGTCCGCGCGGTACATCGGGCCGGGGACGCGGAACCCGCGCGAGGTCGTCGGCTACGACAGCATCGCCGACTGACCTCGCCCACTGAGCTCGCGGACCGACCTCGCGGACCGACGTCGCCGACCGACCTCGCGGACCGACGTCCCGGGACAGCCGCGGTACGGCGCCGTGCCCCTGTTCGCGGGCCCGGCGCCGTTCGCATGCCGTGGTCAGGCCGGGACGAGCAGGTCCTGGTGGTGGCGGGCCGCCACCTGAGGGTGGGCCCGCAGCCAGCCCTTGAGCTCGTTGCGGCCGTACTCGGCGAAGAGCGGGTTGGCCGGGTCCGCGGTGACACCGGGCGCGTCCGCCGCGTGGGGGAAGGGCACCGGGGCGATCCGGGCGTCCAGTCGCGGGTTGTAGAAGAAGGGCACGGAGTACCGCTCGGTGGCCCCTGCCGGGCTGACCACACGGTGGTTGGTAGCCAGCAGATAGCCGTTGGTGGCGACTTCGAGAAGCTCGCCGAGGTTGACGACGAAGGCGCCGGGAATCGGCGGCACCTCGTGGAAGAGCCCGTCGCCGCGCTGCACCTGGAGGCCGCCTATCTCGTCCTGGTGGAGCAGGGTGAGGAAGCCGTAGTCCTTGTGGGCGCCGACGCCCTGCTCGCTGCCGTCGCCCGCGCTGCCCGGGTAGCGGACCAGCTTGAGGTGCAGATGGGGCCGGTCGGCGAAGATCTCGTCGTAGAAGTCCGGGGGCGCGCCGATGGCGGCGAGCAGTTCGTGCAGCAGCTTGTGCGCGACGCCGCTGAGCCGGTCGATCCAGCCGAGTGCGGCGGTGCGCAGGGCCGGGAGGGCGGCGGGCCACTGGTTGGGGCCTTCCAGCCACCAGTAGCCGGGCTCGCCGGGTCCGGGGATGTGCGCGGGGCGTTCGGCGCCGATGTCGAGCTGGTCGCGCCAGTCGCGGCTCCCGCCGGTGCGTTCGTCGCCGGTGCGGGTGTAGCCGCGGAAGTGGGGCGAGTTGAGGTGGGACACGGCGAGCCGGTCCGCCTCGGGGAGCGCGAAGAAGGCCCGCATCGCGCCGGTGAGGGCGGCGGTCTCGGCTTCGCCGACGCCGTGGCCGGTGAGCTGGAAGAAGCCGACGTCATGGGCGGCGCTGTGGAGCTGTGCGTGGAGCAGCGCGCGGGACTGGGGGCCTCGGTCGGCTGCGGAGAGGTCGATGACAGGAAGCTGCAAGTACGACATGGGGTACGTCCGCTGAGGTGTGGCCCGGCCGCCGCTCCCGGCGATGGCCGGGTACACGTACCGCCGACGGGCCGCCTGGGTGTGGCGGGGCCGGGGGGACCGGGTGAGGTGGAGAGGGGGCTGGGTCAGGCGGAGCGCCGACAGCCCATGCTCGTGACGCGGACGTAGTCCACGTGGCGGCGGCGTACAAGCAGAAGCATGGGCCCAGGATACTGCGGACCCGTCGGGACGGTAGTGGCCCCTGTCACAGGGCGGGGCCCTGCCGCGGCAGGCCGCCTCCGTGAGGGAGGAACGGATCAGCCCAGGGCCCCGTCCAGCAGCACCGCCCACTGGGCCACCACCCTCCGACGGCGCGCGGCGTCATCCGTCAGGAGGTTGGCGAGGCCCAGACCGCGGGCCATGTCGAGCAGGCCCTGGACTGTTTCGCGTACCCCGGGCCGTGACTCGTCCGCATCCAGCAGCTGGACCGCGATCCGGTGGGTCTCCCGGCCGACGCGCGCTTCCAGCTCCGTGACGCGCGAGCGCAGTTGCTCCTCGTTGGACGCGGCGACCCACAGCTGCAGGGCGGCCCGGAACAGCGGCCCCGTGTAGAGGTCGACGAGGGCCGCGACGACCGCCGTCCGGTCCTGCGTCGGCAGCTCCCGCAGCGCCTGCGAGCGCTCCTCCGCGACGTACTCCACCGCCGCCGTGAACAGGTCCTCCCTGGTCGGGAAGTGGTGCTGGGCGGCGCCCCGCGACACCCCGGCCCGCTCGGCGACCACCGAGACGGTCGAGCCCGCCCAGCCGCGCTCGGCGAGGCAGGACACCGCGGCCTCGAGCAGCCGCTGCCGGGTGGCGCGGCTGCGGTCCTGCTTGGGAGGTGTCACAACACCCATGCGGGGTCCCGTCGTTCGAGGAAGGCCGTCATGCCCTCGCGTGCCTCCGCCGACGCGAAGAGCGAGGCCGAGCGCTGGACCAGGTCTTCGGCATCCCGGTCGAAGGTCTCCAGCACCCTGGCCGCGAGCAGCTGTTTCGATGCGGTGAGGCCCTGCGGACAGGCTCTGCGCAGCCCGTCGACGACGGGGCCGAGCGCGGCGTCCACATCGTCGGCGGCGAGTGTGAGCAGTCCGATGCGCGCCGCCTCCGCCGCGCCGAAACGTTCGCCGGTGAGGTAGTAGCGCTCGGCCGCGCGCGCGTCCAGGCGCGGCAGCAGCGGCAGCGAGATCACGGCGGGCGCGACCCCTATGCGTACCTCGGTGAAGGCGAAGTCCGCGGCGCTCGCGCCGGCGGCGATGTCACAGGCGCCGAGCAGACCGAGTCCGCCGGCCCGTACATGGCCGGTGACACGGGCCACCACGGGCTTCGGCAGCGTGACGATCTGCCGCAGCAGACCGACGAAGGTGTACGGGTTGGGCGGGGCTTTCAGATCGGCGCCCGCGCTGAATGTGGAACCGGTGTGGGTGAGGACGACGGCCCGTACGGTCTCGTCCTTGCCGCAGTCGGTCAGTGCCTGCGCCAGCTCGCCGACGAGCCGCGCCGACAGGGCGTTGCGGTTCGCCGGCGAATCCAGCGTCAGGGTGGTGATGCCTCGCTCGTGGGCGGTGGCGACCAGCGTCACGTGTTTTCCCTCTCCCGGTCCCTCAGTTCACGCCTGAGGATCTTTCCCGAGGCGGCGCGCGGGACGCCGCCGATGAACTCGACGCGGCGGACCTTCTTGTACGGCGCCACGCGCTCGGCAACGTAGCCGAGGACATCGTCCTCGGTCAGGTCCTCCGCGGCACGCTGCCGTACGACGTACGCCTTCGGGATCTCGTTCCCGTCCGCGTCGTACACCCCTATCACCGCGGCGTCCGCTATGCCTTCGTGGGTGAGCAGCAGCGCCTCCAGCTCGGCGGGTGCGACCTGGAAGCCCTTGTACTTGATGAGTTCCTTGACCCGGTCGACGACGAAGAGCCAGCCGTCGGCGTCCACGCGTCCGACATCGCCGGTGTGGACCCAGCCGTCGGCATCGATCATGTCCGCGGTGGCGTCGGGGCGGCCGAGGTAGCCCTTCATCACCTGCGGCCCGCGGATCGCGATCTCGCCCTCCTCGCCGACGCCGACGTCCTTGCCGGGGTCGTCGAGGGAGAGGATGCGCATCTCGGTGTTGGGCACGAGCTGTCCTACGGCCCCGGGCGGCGGGGCGGCGGCGGACAGCGGTACGGCATGTGTGCCGGGCGAGAGCTCGGTCATGCCGTACGCCTGCCGCACCGCCGGCAGTCCGAGCCGCTCCGAGCAGGCCTGGGCGAGACGGGCGTCGAGCGGGGCTGCGGCGCTGACGATGTACTCGAGCGACGACAGGTCGTACTGCGCGACGGCCGGGTGCTTGGCGAGGGCGAGGACGATCGGCGGGGCTACGTACAGGCCGTTGATGCGGTGCTTCTCGATCGCCGCGAGGAAGGTGTCGAGCTCGAAGCGGGGCAGTACGACGACGGTGGCGCCGTGGCGGAGCGGGGCGTTCATCAGAGCGGTGAGGCCGTAGATGTGGAAGAAGGGCAGCACCGCGAGGATGCGGTCACCGGGGCCCATCGGGACCATCGGGTAGAGCTGCGCGAGGTTGGTGGCGATGGAGCGGTGGGTGAGCATGACGCCCTTGGGGACGCCGGTGGTGCCTGAGGAGTACGGCAGGACCGCGATGTCCTCGGAGGGGTCGATGGTGATGTCCGGCTCGGGTGCGGTCGAGCCGAGCATGTCGAGGATGCTCACATGCCCGTCTGCGCGGTCGCAGACGAAGATCTCCTCGATGCCGGCGACGAGTTCGGCCGCCCGGCGGGCGATCTCGAGGAGCGGTGAGATGGTGACTATCCAGCGGGCGGAGGAGTCGCGGAGCTGTTTGGCGAACTCCTCCGCCGTGGCGAGCGGGTGGACCGTGGTGACGGTGGCACCGGCGCGCGTGGCCCCGTAGAAGACGGCGGGGTACGCGACGGTGTTGGGGCTGTGCAGGGCGAGGACGTCGCCCTTGCGCAGGCCGGCGGCGGCGAGTGAGGCGGCGATGCGGCGATGGAAGGTGTCGAGCTGGGCGTACGTGAGTGTGGTGCCGTTCACGCCGTCGACCAGGGCGATCGTGTCGCCGTACTCGGCGGCGGCCCGGCCGAGTACGGCGTCGTGGATCGGCTCGGTGACGGCGGGAACATCTGCGTACTCGCTGTGGAACACCATTGCGGCCCCCTCGGCTGTGTGGACGGCCAGAATCTCCCGTCTCAGTACGACTTGGGGAGACCCAGGGACTGGTGGGATACGTAGTTGAGGATCATTTCGCGGCTGACCGGGGCGATCCGGGCGACGCGGGCGGCGGTGATCAGGGATGCGAGGCCGTACTCGCGGGTGAGGCCGTTCCCGCCGAGGGTGTGCACGGCCTGGTCGACGGCCTTGACGCAGGCCTCGCCGGCGGCGTACTTGGCCATGTTGGCCGCCTCGCCGGCGCCGATGTCGTCGCCGGCGTCGTAGAGGGCGGCGGCCTTCTGCATCATCAGGCGGGCGAGTTCGAGCTCGATGTGGGCCTGGGCGAGGGGGTGGGCGATGGCCTGGTGGCCGCCGATGGGCTGCTTCCAGACCTGCCGGGTCTTCGCGTAGTCGATGGCTTTGGTGAGCGCGTACCGGCCCATCCCGATGCCGAAGGCGGCGGTCATGATGCGCTCGGGGTTGAGCCCGGCGAAGAGCTGGAGGAGTCCGGCGTTCTCTCCCCCACGGCCTTCGGCGTGGGAGGGACCCCCACCCACGAGGGCGTCGTCGGGGAGGTGGACCTCGTCCAGTACGAGCTCGAACTGCTTCTCCTGGGCCTGGAGTTCCATGTCGATCTGCGAGCGCCGGAAGCCGTGGGCGTCGCGGGGGACGATGAAGAGACAGGGCTTGAGATTGCCCGTGCGCGCGTCCTCGGTACGGCCCACGATGAGGGTCGCGTCGGCGATGTCGACGCCGGAGATGAAGACCTTGCGCCCGTTCAGTATCCAGCCGTCGTCGGTCCTGCGGGCGGTGGTGGTGATCCGGTGGGAGTTCGACCCGGCGTCGGGCTCGGTGATGCCGAACGCCATGGTGAGGCTGCCGTCGGAGAGGCCGGGGAGCCAGGTGCGCTTCTGTTCGTCGGTGCCGAAGCGGGCGATGACGGTGCCGCAGATGGCGGGCGAGACGACCATCATGAGGAGCGGACAGCCGGCGGCGCCCAACTCCTCCAGAACGATGGACAGTTCCTGCATCCCGCCGCCTCCGCCGCCGTACTCCTCGGGGAGGTTCACGCCGAGATAGCCGAGCTTGGCGGCCTCGGCCCACAGCTCTTCGCGTACGTATCCCCGGCCGTGCCGCTGCCCGAGTGCGGCGACGGCGGCACGCAGTGCGGTGTGCTCCTGGCTCTCTGTGTTCATGACGCGGTGTCCTCCTGGGTGGCTACGTCCGTTGCTTCGTTGACGACGGCGAGCAGGGCACCGACCTCGACCTGACGGCCGGGTACGGCGTGGAGCGCGGTGAGAATGCCGGAGGCGGGCGAGACGATGCGGTGCTCCATCTTCATGGCCTCCAGCCAGACGAGCGGCTGCCCCTCGCTCACCCGGCTGCCTTCGGCGAGCCCGTCGCCGATCCGGACGACGGTGCCGGGCATGGGCGCGAGCAGCGAACCGGGCCGGGTCCTGTCCTGGGGGTCGGCGAACCGGGGCTGTACGGCGAGGGAGTGGGCGCCGGTGGGAGTGTCGACGTGGACGTGTCCGTCGCCGTGATCGGTGACGTCGAAGTGCCGTACGACTCCGTCGATCTCGAGCCGTACGCGGCGGGCGTCGGCGGTGACGACGCGGACGCCGGGATCGTCGACGAGTTCGAACCCGCCGCGGGTGGGGCGGTAGCGGACCTCGTGGTCGCCGTAGACCTTGAGCTGGGCCTGGGAGGGAAGGTTCCGCCATGCGCCGAGCCGCGCGCCGACCGTGGCGCCGGGACGGCTCGCGGCATCCGCGAGAGCGGCGGCGACGGCCGCGTAGCGCTCTCCCTCGGCGGGCGCGGTGAGCGCGTCGAGGTTGCGCTCGTAGAACCCGGTGTCCAGCTGGGCGCCGGTGAACTCGGGGTGCTCCAGGGACCGTACGAGCAGCCCCCGGTTGGTCACGGGCCCGTGCAGGCGTGACCGCCGCAGGGCGTGGGCGAGCTTCCGCACGGCCTCGTGGCGGGTCGGCGCCCAGGCGATGACCTTGGCGATCATGGGGTCGTAGTGCACGCCGATGGAGTCGCCGGCGGTGTATCCGGTGTCGACGCGCAGGCCGGTGTCGACGCGCAGGCCGGTGCCGGCCCGCGGGCCGGGAGCGGCTCCGGGGACCGCCAGCTCGTGCAGCACCCCCGTCTGCGGTGTCCACCCCTTCGACGGGTCCTCCGCGTACAGCCGCGCCTCCACCGCATGGCCGTGCGCCGGTGGCCCGGTCTCCGGCAGCGCCGTGCCTTCCGCCACGCGCAGCTGGAGCGCCACCAGGTCCACGCCGAACACCGCCTCCGTGACCGGGTGTTCCACCTGGAGTCGGGTGTTCATCTCCAGGAAGTGGGACCGGCCCCGGGGCGAGACCAGGAACTCCACCGTTCCCGCGCCCCGGTAGCCCACCGCCTTCGCCGCGGCGACCGCCGATTCGTGCAGCGACGCGACCAGCGCGTCCGGCAGACCCGGCGCCGGGGACTCCTCGATGACCTTCTGGTGGCGGCGCTGGAGCGAGCAGTCGCGCGTGCCGAGGGCCCACACCGTGCCGTACGCGTCCGCCAGGACCTGTACTTCCACATGGCGGCCGCCTTCGATGTACGGCTCCAGGAACACCTCGCCGTCACCGAACGCGGACGCCGCCTCCGACGAGGCCGCCTCCAGCTCCCCCGCCAGCGACGACAGTTCGCGGACGATACGCATACCTCGCCCGCCACCGCCCGCCGCGGCCTTCACCAGCAGCGGCAGATCCGACTCCGTCACCGCGGCCGGGTCCAGCGGCGCGCCGCCCATCAGCTCCTTCGCCCGTGTCTTGGACGCCATCGCCTCGATGGCGGAAGGCGGCGGGCCGATCCACACCAGCCCCGCGTCCGCCACCGCCCGCGCGAACTCCGCGTTCTCGGACAGGAAGCCGTACCCCGGGTGCACCGCGTCCGCGCCGGCCGCCAGCGCCGCCTTCACGATCAGGTCGCCGCGCAGATATGTGTCCGCGGGCGCCGTGCCCGGCAGCCGTACCGCCGCGTCCGCCTCCCGGACGTGCAGCGCCGACGCGTCCGCGTCGGAGTACACCGCGACCGTCGCGATGCCCAGCTCACGGCACGTACGGAACACCCGGCAGGCGATCTCGCCCCGGTTGGCGACAAGAACAGAAGAGATCATCACTGCCTCACATCCGGAAGACGCCGAAGCCGCCGCGCGCGCCCTCGACCGGTGCCGTGTGGATCGCGGACAGACAGAGCCCCAGCACCGTCCGCGTGTCGCGCGGGTCGATGACCCCGTCGTCGTACAGCCGCCCGGAGAGGAACATCGGCAGCGACTCCGCCTCGATCTGCTGCTCCACCATCGCGCGCAGGCCCGCGTCCGCCTCGTCGTCGTACGGCTGTCCCTTCGCCGCCGCCGACGCCCGCGCCACGATCGACAGCACGCCCGCCAGCTGCTGCGGCCCCATCACCGCGGACTTGGCGCTCGGCCAGGCGAAGAGGAACCGCGGGTCGTACGCCCGCCCGCACATGCCGTAGTGCCCGGCCCCGTACGACGCGCCCATCAGGACCGACAGATGCGGGACGCGCGAGTTCGACACCGCGTTGATCATCATCGCGCCGTGCTTGATGATGCCGCCCTGCTCGTACTCCTTGCCGACCATGTAGCCGGTGGTGTTGTGCAGGAAGACCAGCGGGACATCGCGCTGGTTGGCGAGCTGGATGAACTGCGCCGCCTTCTGCGACTCCGCGCTGAACAACACGCCCTGCGCATTGGCGAGCACACCCACCGGATAGCCGTGCAGCGACGCCCATCCGGTCACCAGGCTCGGCCCGTACATCGGCTTGAACTCGTCGAAGTCGGAGCCGTCGACGATCCTCGCGATGACCTCGCGCGGGTCGAAGGGCGTGCGCAGATCGCCGGGGACGATGCCGAGGAGCTCTTCCTCGTCGTACTTGGGCGCCGCGGCCGGACCGGGATCGGCGTGCGCCTTGCGCCAGTTGAGGCGGGCAACGACCCGCCGCGCCTGCCGCAGCGCGTCCGCCTCGTCGAGCGCGAAGTAGTCGGCGAGGCCCGACGTACGGGCGTGCATCTCCGCGCCGCCGAGCGACTCGTCGTCGCTCTCCTCGCCCGTCGCCATCTTCACCAGCGGCGGTCCGCCGAGGAAGACCTTCGACCGCTCCTTGATCATGATGGTGTGGTCGGACATACCGGGGACGTACGCCCCGCCCGCCGTCGAGTTCCCGAAGACGACCGCGATCGTCGGAATACCGGCCGCCGACAGCCGGGTGATGTCCCTGAAGAGCGCCCCGCCCGGGATGAAGATCTCCTTCTGGGAGGGCAGATCCGCGCCGCCGGACTCGACGAGGGAGATGCAGGGCAGGCGGTTGGCGTACGCGATCTCGTTGGCGCGCAGGGCCTTCTTCAGCGTCCAGGGGTTGGACGCCCCGCCGCGCACGGTCGGATCGTTCGCGGTGATCAGGCATTCGACGCCCGCCACCACACCGATGCCCGTGACCATCGACGCGCCGACCGGATAGTCACTGCCCCAGGCCGCGAGCGGGGACAGCTCGAGGAAGGGCGTGTCGGGGTCGAGGAGCAGCTCGATCCGCTCGCGCGCCAGCAGCTTGCCGCGCCCCCGGTGCCGGGCGATGTACTTCTCCCCGCCGCCCGCGAGCGCCTTGGCGTGCTCGGCGTCCAGCGCGGCGAGCTTGCCGAGCATGGTGTCGCGGTGGGCGGCGTATTCGGGGCCCGCGGGGTCGAGGGCCGAGGCGAGCACGGTCACAGCAGTTCCTCCGGGATGTCGACGTACCGCGAGCGGAGCCACTCGCCGAGCGCCTTCGCCTGCGGGTCGAAGCGGGCCTGCGCCGCGACGCCTTCGCCGAGGATCCCCTCGACCGTGAAGTTCAGGGCCCGCAGATTCGGCAGGACATGGCGTACGACCGCCAGCCCCGTGGTCTCCGGGAGCAGCGCGCGGAAGCGGTCCACGGTCAGTTCGTGGGCGAGCCAGCGCCAGGCGTCGTCGGTCCTCGCCCACACCCCGACATTGGCGTCGCCGCCCTTGTCGCCACTGCGGGCACCGGCGATCAGCCCGAGCGGGGCGGCGCGGTGGGGCCCGGCGGTGTCCAGTGCCTCGGGCAGTGCACCGGCCTCTTCCAGGTGCCCGACTTCCTTCGTGTGCAGGGGAGTCCGCACTGCCACCCGTTGCCCGTGCGGCAGTACGGCCGTGTGCGTGACCTCGGCCGCGTCCACATACTCGGCCTCGAAGACCCCGTACGGCGCGCCCTTCCCGGGCGGTGCCGTCACATGGAAGCCCGGGTAGCTGCCGAGCGCCAGCTCGATCGCCGCGCCGCTCACCGCGCGCCCGACCTTCTCCGGGTCGCTGTCGCGCACCACGAGGCGCAGATACGCGCTGGCCCGCTCCTCGGTGTCCCCGTCGGGCCGCTCGGTGCGGGCCAGTTCCCAGCGCACCTCCGCCGGACGGGACTTGCCGAATGCCTCCTCCAACTGCTCCCGCACCAGCCGGGCTTTGGCCTCGATGTCGAGTCCGGTGAGTACGAACACGACCTCGTTGCGCCAGCCGCCGAGCCGGTTGAGTCCGACCTTCAGACGGGGCGGCGGGGCCTCGCCGCGCACGCCGGAGATCCGCACCCGGTCCGGTCCGTCCTGCGCCAGCCGTACGGTGTCGAGGCGGGCGGTGACGTCCGGCCCGGCATATCTCGCGCCTCCGGTCTCGTACAGCAGCTGGGCGGTGACCGTGCCGACGTCCACGAGGCCGCCCGTGCCGTCGTGCTTGGTGATGACGCAGGTGCCGTCGGCGTGGATCTCGGCGAGCGGGAAGCCGGGGCGGCGTACGTCATGGCCGCTGAAGAACGCGTAATTGCCGCCGGTGGCCTGGGTGCCGCATTCGAGGACGTGCCCCGCTACGACCGCGCCCGCGAGCGCGTCGTGGTCCTCGGGCCCCCAGCCGAAGTGCGCGGCCGCGGGTCCGGTGACCAGGGCGGCGTCGGTGACCCGGCCGGTGACGACGACATCGGCCCCGGCGCGCAGACACTCGGCGATACCGGCGCCGCCGAGGTAGGCGTTGGCGCTGAGGGCGCCCGGGAAGCGGGCGGCGAGGTCGTCGCCCTCGACGTGCGCGACCGAGACCGGGACGCCGACCCGGTCGGCGAGCTCGCGTACCGCGGCCGCCAGGCCCGCCGGGTTGAGCCCGCCCGCATTGGCGACGATCTTCACGCCGCGCTCGTGGGCGAGCCCGAGGCTCTCCTCCAGTTGCCTGAGGAAGGTCTTGGCGTAGCCGAGGCTGCGGTCCTTCAGCCGGTCGCGGCCGAGGATGAGCATGGTGAGCTCGGCGAGATAGTCGCCGGTCAGCACGTCCAGCGGCCCGCCGGTGAGCATCTCCTTCATCGCGTCGAAGCGGTCGCCGTAGAAGCCGGAGGCGTTCCCGATCCGCAGCATCACGCCGCCTTGGAGCCGCGGCCGGGTCCGGCAGGTCCAGCGAAGGCCTGCGCGATGTCCAGCCACCGGTCGGCGTCGGCGCCCTCGGCCCCTACGGCGAGATCGTCGCGGTGGGCCCGCTGCGTGACCAGCAGACAGAAGTCGAGCGCGGGCCCGGTGACGCGCTGCGCGGCGTCCTCGGGGCCGTACGCCCAGAGCTCGCCGCCGGGCGCGGTCAGCTCCACCCGGAAGGGATCGGCCGGCGGCGTCAGCCCCCGTACTCCGAAGGCGAAGTCGCGGGCCCGGATCCCGATGTGGGCGACGTGCCGCAGCCGTGCGGTCGGTTCGCGGACGGCGCCGAGCGCGTCGGCGATGTCCTGTCCGTGCGCCCAGGTCTCCATCAGCCGCCCGGTCGCCATCGAGGCGGCGCTCATCGGCGGCCCGTACCAGGGGAAGCGGGCTCCGGCCGGGGCCTTGCGCAGAGCCTGTTGCAGCCGCTCGCGGCCGTCGCGCCAGCGGGCCAGCAGCTCACCGGGCGGCAGCGCGGCGCCCGCCTCGGCGCCCTCGTCGACGAAGGAGTCCGGCGCGGCGAGCGCCTTCTCGATCTGGGCGGCGAAGGCCTCGGGATCGGTGACGGCGAGCAGCGCGGCGGCGTCGGTCCAGGCGAGGTGGGCGATCTGATGGGCGACGCTCCAGCGCGGCGCGGGCGTCGGCCCCGCCCACTGTGCGGGGGTCAACTCCCCTACCAGCAGGTCGAGTTCATCACTTTCACTGCGCAAGTCGTCAAGTACGACGGCCGGGTCGGACACGGTGCGCTCCCTCGGGACACGACGTTGTGTGTCCCGGAGCATGGCAGCGCCCGGAGAAACAAGCAAGCATGCTTGCTTTGGTTACTGTGCCTTTCTGGCCACCTGCGTACGCACCGCCCCCATGCTCGCCGCGATGACCAGCGCTATCGCCAGCGCGTCGATCACGGAAAGGTCCTGATGGAGTACGAGGAACCCGGCCGTGGCGGCGATCGCCGGCTCCAGGCTCATCAGCACCGCGAAGGTCGGGGCCGGCAGCCGGCGCAGCGCGAGCAGCTCCAGCGTGTACGGGAGGACGGACGACATCAGCGCGACGGCGAGCCCGAGACCGAGCGTGGACGGCACGAGCAGCTGGGATCCGGCCTCCGCGATCCCGAGCGGCAGACTCAGCACGGCGCCGACCGCCATCGCCAGCGCGAGCCCGTCGGCCTGCGGGAATCTGCGTCCCGTCCGGGCGCTGAAGACGATGTACGCCGCCCACATGGCACCGGCGGAGAGCGCGAACAGGGCGCCCACGGGATCGAGCCGGTCGAAGCCGCCGCCGCTGAGCAGGACGACCCCGCCGAGCGCGAGCCCGGCCCAGAGAAGGTTCACCGGCCGCCGCGAGACGATCACGGAGAGCGCGAGCGGACCGAGGACCTCGAAGGTGACCGCCGATCCGAGCGGGATCCGGTCGGCGGCCTGGTAGAACAGCACGTTCATGGCGGCCATGGCGGTACCGAAGGCGATGACCGTGCCCCAGTCGGCGCGCGAGTGCCCGCGCAGTCGGGGCCGGCAGACGATGAGCAGGACGACGGCGGCGAGGACGAGCCGCAGGGTGACCACACCAAGGGCTCCGGCGCGCGGCATGAGCAGTACGGCGATGGCGGCGCCGAACTGCACGGAGAGTCCACCGGCGACGACGAGCGCGACGGGGCCGACGGCGCGACGGGATCCCTTGCCGACACCGGGGCCGAGGCTGCGGCTCCGGCCGCGGTTCCGGCTTCGGCTTCGGCTTCGGCTTCGGCTTCGGCTTTCGGCGGCATCCAGGGCCGCGGCGGCCTCGAGCTCGCCCGCGACGACAGTGGTGCGCGCTTCGTCCACCGCAAACCTCCCTGGCTGATCCGGCCGCCGACCCCCTCCACGCTACGGGCGCGGACGCGCTGCGTGAAATGCCAATTGGGCTGCGGTTATGCTCCAGACACATGAGCATCGAGCTGCGCCATCTCCGCTGCTTCCTGGCCATCGCGGAGGAGTCCAGCGTGACCAGGGCCGCGGCCCGGCTGCACCTGGCCCAGCCCACCGTCTCGCGCGCTCTCGCGGCGCTGGAGAACCACCTCGGCATCCGACTCGTCGACCGCTCCACGCACCATCTCGCCCTCACCGCCGAGGGCCGGGCCTTTCGCGACAAGGCGGCGGCCGCGGTGGCCGCGTTCGACGATGCCCTGAATCCCGGCCGGCTGCGCAGGTGGCCGCTGCGGCTCGGGCACGCCTGGTCCGCCCTCGGCCCGTACACGACCCCCTTGCTGCGCCGCTGGCAGCAGGACCACCCGGACACCCCGCTGGAACTCCTCCGTATCGACGACCGCACGGCGGGCCTGACCCGCGGCGATGTCGACGCGGCGGTGCTGCGCGGCCCGGTGGAAACACCAGGCCTGGTCACCGAACTGCTCTTCACCGAGCCCCGGGTGGCAGCGGTGACGTCGGACGGCCCCCTGGCCGCGCGCGCCTCCCTGACCCTCGCGGACCTGGCGGCCGGGCCGGTCATCCTGAACACGGTCTCCGGCCTGACGACACCGGACCTGTGGCCCGCGGACACCCGCCCGACGACGACCCTCACCGTCGCCAACACGGACGACTGGCTGACGGCGATCGCGGCGGGCCGGGGCACGGGAGCGTCGGTGGCCTCGACGGCGGAGATGCACCCGCACCCGGGCGTGACGTACCGCCCTCTGTCGGACGCGCCACCGGCACCGGTCCTGCTGGCGTGGCGCGAGTCGGCGCGGCATCCGGCGCTGCCCCAACTGGTTGAGCTGGCACGGGAGGTGGCTGCGGCGGGCGAATGACTTGTGGTCGGCGGCCACGTATCTATGCGAGAACGTGACTGAAGGGCTTGAAGTGCACCAGGTGTACACCATGCCGGCCGAGGCCGAGACGCTCGGCAGCTTCCTCGCTGGTGAACCCAAGCCGGAAGGCTTCAATGCAACGTGGCACCAGACGATCCGGGGCCACACGGCAGCGGGCCGCACCATGACCCGGGCCAAGCTGGTTCACAAGCCATTGACGGACTACAGCCGCTATCTGTTCGAGTGGGCGATCCCGGGAAACGTCGAGGCCGGGGAGGACTACCGCATCGTGGACGTGACGGAACGGGACTTCGGCCTGCCGAACCAGGACTTCTGGATGTTCGACGAGACGACCGTGGTGCACCTGAACTACCGACCCGACGGTTCGCAGATCAACCGGGAGCTCAACACCCACACGACGGCGAGTCCTGCGTGACCCTCGCCCGCATCGGCGAGGACGCCTGGGCGCTGGGTAACAGCAAGCAACCGGGCAGGGAGCCGCTCCGGTTCGGCTCCGGCGCAGAGCGGGACGTCGCTCGCCTGGCCGCGCTGGTCGACTCCACTGCCGGGACGCTCGGCCGGGGCGGCGACGTATCCCTCGGCTTCTACCTCGAACGCCCCGCGTTCCTCTCCCTCGCCCTGCTGACATGCGCTCCGAACCGCACCACGCCCGATCCGGGCTGCCCCCTGCGCCGTCCCGGCCGTGGTAGAGAAGGCTCATGAAGCGCGACGAGCTGATGTGGTTCCTTCGCCGGTACAAGCTCGCCGTCCAGGCGACAGTGACCCCGGACGGAGCGCCCCAGGCCGCGGTCGTCGGATTCGCGGTCAGTGACGAGCTCGAGATCGTGTTCGACACCGTCGAGACGACGCGCAAGTGCCTCGACCTGCGCGCCGACCCCCGTATCGCACTCGTCATCGGCTGGGACGACGCGATCACCGTGCAGCTCGAGGGCGTCGCGGACTTCCCCACCGGCCCCGAGCTCGAACGCATTCAGCAGTGCTACTTCGCCGCGTATCCCGACGGCCGGGACCGTCTCACCTGGCCCGGCATCACCCATGTGAGGGTGCGGCCGACCTGGGTGCGGTACAGCGACTTCACCCAGGACCCTCCGCACATCGTCGAGCTGCCCCTCCCATAACCGGTCAGCCGTCAGGACGCCGGTGTCAGGGCGGGCTTGGCCACGAGCTGCCCGTTCTTCTCGCAACCCAGATTCTTCGCGAGTGCGAGGGAAGCTGAATTCAGGATTGTCAAACTGTTCTCACGAACCTTCTCGGGATTTCCCTCAGGCTCGGTACGATACTTGAGCTCACCCCGAATTATCGCCGGAGAACTCTCGCTGCCTGACAGCTTCTTGCTTGTGCACTCGTTGTACAGAACGGCTTTGTCGGCCTTGACAAGAGCCTTTCGGCCAATTTTATAATTCGTGAATTCGGGATCTTCACCACCGGCTGCCACATTCTTCTCCTCGGCCAGAGAATAGGCGATCTCCAGGTCGAATGCCGCACCGGACTGGACGGTGTACACCTCGCACAGAGTGTGGTCCTTCGCCCAGGCGTCGGCCGAGGTCGAGTAAGCCTCGACGAGGCTCTTGGCGACGTCTTGCAGGTCACCCTCCGAGTAGAGCTGCGAGAACTTCTTCACCCCGGAGACAGATTCGATCGCCTGCCCGGCATCGGCCGAAAGGACTCCGGTGCAGAGCTGCTTGGAGCTCAGCGAATCCTTGCTGTGATCCGACCCATCCTTGCCCTCGTCGCACGCCGCAAGGACGAGAGGGGCAAGAAGGGCAAGTAGTACCGCGCCAACTTGCCTCACCGGGAATGTCATGTGAACCACTTTCAGCCCGTAACCGAGTCTACTGTTTCAGGATTCGCCCATATGGGCCGCACGATTACTCCCCTTGTCGTAACCGCTGTTCAGCGCTTCCTCCAAGTCGCCGCCGAATGGACTGTCGCGCTCGATCCCATGGACCTTCATGAACTCTCTCATCGGGGCTTCCGACGTGGCTTCACCGGCGTTGTAAATGGCGATTCGCTGCTTCAGGACGTCGTCACCGCTGTCTTGCTGTTTGGATTCGCTCCAGTCGCCGATAACGTTTCCGAGATGCTGTTCAAGAGCTCCCGTTCCCGCATCCGTGATGACCGGGATCAAGGTAGCGGCAACGCCTGCGGCTGCGACAGGGGGAAGGAAGGCGGCACCGGCGGCGATCCCTACTCCCGTGCCGAACTCGATCCAGCCCGCCCGCTTTTCCAGGGCCTTGTTGTAGGCCTCGTCCTTCGCCAGGCCGTCGGCCTTGACCTGGTCAGCACGTGACTCGTCGAGCATGCCCTGCACCTCACCCCCGGTGCGTACGGCCTCTCGGGCATGGGCCTGGTTGATCGTTCCGTTGTCGCCGACCTGGGCGTCGAGCACGCTGGTCGTGTAGACCTTCTCGGCGTTCGAGAGTTCCGCATAGGCATCCGGATGCCTGCCCAGGGCATTGAGGAAGCTCCGCGCACCGTCCCGTCCGAACTCGGCGTGATCTGCTGGGTCGCGCTGAGGTGCGAACATGCTCGTCGAGTCGTTGTCGTTCAACGCCCAGTTGATGTCGTCGACATAGCCCGCTCCCATCCGGCCAAGACTGTCGGAGAGCACCTCCTGACGGTCGAGCAGGTCGGCGTCACCGTATTTTTCGACAACGGACTTCATGATGGCCGCGGAGTCTTCGTCTCTGACCAGCTTGGGCGTCGGGTCGTCGTAGGCATGCCCGAGGGTGGCTGCCTCCAGAGCGTGCCCAAGCGCGTCGGGCACGTGGTTCGTGGCCTTTTGTATTGCGTCCGGGTTGAAGTGACCGTTGATGTCTCCCGGGAATCCCTTGTAGTCCTCGTTGGTGAAGTAGTCCAGGTAGTTGGTGATCGCCTCGTTCTTGACTTTGCCGAGGTCGGCAGCTCCGCCCTTGACGGTTCCATCCTCGTTGTAGGCCGTGGGCTCCGCCGTGAAGAACTGCTTCGCGGCTTCCGGACTGTGCCCAAGAGCCTCCAGCACCCCGGGAACCGGGTCGAAGCCGGCACCCTCCTTGCCCGACGGGTTGTACAGATTCGTACCGAACTCGCTCTTCGAGTGGGCGAAGAGGATCGGGTCCTTCTGCTGAAGTTGAATCACGTGTTCAGCAATGGGGTTCAAGAATTTCGGGTCGTAGTTTCCATAACGCATGATCCCGCCGAGCAGCTGGTAACCGAAGGGAGGTGAGTCCCTGCCGTATTTCTCGAGCGGAATCTGCTGGGTTCCGAGCTTACGGAACTGCGCACCCCAGTCCTTGAGGTACCCGGGGTTGTGATCCGGTTCGGTGGCCGTCGCCAAGGTGAGACCCATGTTGCGCTGGAGTTCCTTGGTCAACTCCAGACGCGCCTTGTTGTCCCCGTGGGCGCTGTCGATGGACATCTGACCGAAGAATTCCAGCGCTTGCTTGGGCCCGCCAAGGCCCCTGTAGAACGCGTCTGCGAACTCGGGGTCCTTCGTGTTGTACTTCATGATGCTGTTGAACTCGGCGAACTGCTTGTCGTTCATCTTCCGGCCGAGCCCGGCCAGTTCGAGCGCCCGGTCCTTCTCAGCGTCGTCCAGCGATGCGTAATTGTTGCTGCTGAAATCGTGGGGGTCGTTCTTGTTGGTTCTGCCGAGTGCCCTGGCCATGTTGGCGTCGATCTCCGCGGCATGAGCTATCAACCCCGTGATCCGGTCGGCCAGCTCCTGTGCTGCATCGAGTTGCTTTTGCGTGCGTTCGTCACTGTCCCCCCGTATGTGGGGGAAGTACCAACGGACTGCCCCGCCGCCGATGTCCTCGATCCTGACACCCAGGTTGGGCGCATCCACATCGACTGCGGTCTTCATGCTCTTCTGGATCGCGACGAGTTCCGTATGGGCGTCGTCAAGGAGCGTCCAGATACTCTTGGCCTCGGCGTGCGCGTCGTCGAACTGCTTTGCCGTCTTCTTGATGAACTCTCGTGTGACGGTCGCGTTTTCCCCCGCCCAGCGAGCGGATTCCGACTTCGCCACCATGCCAGAATCTGCGTTCTTCGCAAGTTTCTGCAGATTGTCGACAGTCTTCTTCCAGTCCGTGACGGCTGTGCCGAGCTTTCCTAGGTCGACCTGGGCCACGTCCATGAAAGTGAGGCTGGCCACCGCCGTCTCCCTTACTTGAAGTATTTGTCAATCTCTGACACGGCCACAACGGAGCCATCGCGATGACGGAACGAGTTTTCGATTTTGGCTTCGTTGTTGGCCTGCGTCTTCTTTGAGTAGTTCAGGTGATTGGAGATGTGCGCGCAGGCCTGCAGGAGCGTCTTCATCTGCGTGTCCCACACGGTCACTGTTGTCTCCAGCGCGGAACCAAAGGCGAAGTTGTGGCTCTTGAGATTACCGGCGGCCTGCATGGTCGACCCGGCGCCGTGCTTGTCCATACTCGCGCCGGCGATGTCCGCCTGCTTGCTGAGGTGATCATGCAGAATGAAGGCTTCATGACCGACGGCGCCCAGGTCGTCCTGGTAGGCGACGAAATCACCCTGCCCGCCGCCTCCGGCGTCCGCCGGCAATTGATTGAGCCGCGTTCCCGTGGGGCCCTTCTCGGCCGCCTGTGCTTTCACCTGCTCCCATTCGTCCCACGCCATGGGTGGATCCCTTCCCCGTTATCCGCCTCGTCCCCGTACGCCCGTCCGGTGGACGGCAACTTCCACCTCAACCTAGCAACTGGGCTTTTAATTCATCGGCGTTCTGTCGCATCTCACATGATTCCTTCACCATTGCCCGGCCCCGGCAAGTCGTGCCCCAACAATCGGTCAGCCGTTCAGCCCCTCCGCCAGTACCTCCGCCAGATGCCGCGCCCGCCGCCCCTCCACCTGCTCCAGTTGCGTACGGCAGGAGAAGCCGTCCGCCAGGACCACCGCGGACTCGCCCGCCGCGCGGACCGCCGGGAGCAGCTGGTCCTCCGCGCACGCCACCGACACCGCGTAGTGGCCCCGCTCGAAGCCGAAGTTGCCCGCGAGGCCGCAGCAGCCGCCGCTCAACTCGCCTTTCAGGCCCGCGCGTTCGCGAAGTCGGCGGTCCGCCGCGTCACCCAGGACCGCGTGCTGGTGGCAGTGCGTCTGGCCCGCCACCGCCCGGTCGATCCTCGGCGGGGTCCAGTCCGGGGCGCATTCCTCCAGGGCCTCGGCGAAGGTGCGGACGGACGAGGCCAGGCGGGCCGCCCGCGGGTCGTCGGACAGGAGCTCCGGCAGGTCCGTCTTCAGGGCCGCCGCACAGCTCGGTTCCAGTACGACGACCGGGACGCCCAGCTCCAGCAGCGGCTCCACCGTGTCCAGGGTGTGGCGCATGACCGTACGGGCCCGGTCGAGCTGGCCCGTCGAGACGTACGTCAGGCCGCAGCAGACCCGCCCCGGCGGCTGCACGATGCCGATGCCCGCCGACTCCATGACCTGCACGGCCGCCCGGCCCACGGACGGCGACAGATGGTCGGTGAAGGTGTCCGGCCACAGCACGGCCGTACGGCCGGTCGTGAAGACCGCCGTCCGGTCGCCCATGTACTCACCCAGCCAGCGCCGGAACGTGACCGGTGCGAGCCTCGGCAGCTCGCGCTCCGGCGCGATCCCGGCCAGCCGTTTGGCGAGCGCCGCCAGCGGCCGGACCCGGGCCACCGCGTTGGCCACCCGTGCGAACGGCGCCGCCGCCCGCAGCCACACCGGCAGCCACCCCATGGCGTAGTGCGAGGCCGGCCGGCGTCGGCCCGCGTAGTGGTGGTGCAGGAACTCCGCCTTGTACGTGGCCATGTCGACGCCCACCGGGCAGTCGCTCCGGCAGCCCTTGCAGGAGAGACACAGATCCAGCGCGTCGCGTACCTCCTCCGAGCGCCAGCCGTCGCGGATGACCTCGCCCGCGAGCATCTCGTGCAGGAGCCTGGCCCGGCCGCGCGTCGAGTGGGCCTCCTCGCCCGTGGCGCGGAACGACGGGCACATGACGTCCGTACCCGAACCGGGTCCGGATACACGGCACTTGGCCACCCCCACGCACCGCCGCACGGCCACCGAGAAGTCCCCGCCGTCGTGCGGATAGCCGAAGGCGACATCCACGGGCTTCTTCGGCAGGACGGAGAAACGGAGATTGGCGTCGAGGCGGTCCGGGCGGACCAGCATCCCCGGGTTCATGCCGCCCGCCGGGTCCCACAGGTCCTTGAACCGGCCGAAGAGGCCGACCAGTTCGTCGCCGTACATCTTCGGCAGCAGCTCCGCGCGGGCCTGTCCGTCGCCGTGCTCCCCCGACAGCGAGCCGCCGTGCGCGACCACCAGCTCCGCAACCTCCTCGGAGAACCGCCGGAAGCCCCGCACCCCCTCCGCACTCATCAGGTCGAAGTCGATACGGACATGAATGCAGCCGTCCCCGAAGTGCCCGTACGGCGTACCGCGCAGACCGTGCTCGGTGAGCAGCGCGCGGAAGTCCCGCAGATACGCACCCAGCCGGGCCGGCGGCACCGCGCAGTCCTCCCACCCCGGCCAGGCCTCGCCGCCGTCGGCGGTCCTGGTCGCGGTCCCCGCCGCGTCCTCGCGCACCCGCCACAGCGCCCGCATGCCGGCCGGGTCGTCCACCACCGTGCCGTCCAGCGCGTCGGCCGCCCGCACAACGCCCTCCGCCCGCGCCCGCGCCTCGGCCGCCGTGTCGCCACCCGTCTCCACGAAGAGCCAGGCACCGCCGCGCGGCAGCCCCTGCGCGTCCCGCACCAGATCCTCGGCCATGCCCTCGACGGTCAGCGGACGGTACGCCAGCAGGCCCGGGGCCGCTTCCGCCGCCGCGCTCTCGTCGGCGTAGCCGAGCACGGCGAGCGCCCGTGCGCGCGGCGCATCGACCAGCCGTACGCTCGCCCCGGTCAGCACGCCCAGCGTGCCCTCGCTGCCGCAGAATGCCCGCGCCAGATCCACGCCCTTCTCGGGCAGCAGAGCGTCCAGCGCGTATCCGGAGATGCGCCTCGGCAGCCCGTCCGGGTACCCGGTCCGCAGCAGCGCCAGATTCCGGTCGACCAAGTCCCGCAGCCCCGTCGGCGCGCCACCCTCCCAGCCCTGTCCGAGCCGCAGTTCCGCGCCGCCGTAGGTGAGCACGGACAGGTTCCGGATGTTGTCGGCGGTCGTGCCCCACGCCACCGAGTGCGAGCCGCACGAATTGTTGCCGATCATCCCGCCGAGGGTGCAGCGGCTGTGCGTGGACGGGTCGGGCCCGAACGTCAGCCCGTGCGGCCGTACGGCGTCCCGCAGGGTGTCCAGGACGACACCGGGCTGCACCACCGCTGTACGCGCCGCCGCGTCCACCTCCACCACCGCATTCATATGGCGGGTGAAGTCCAGGACGACGCCGATGCCGGTGGCCTGACCCGCGATGGAGGTCCCGGCGCCGCGCGGCACCACCGGCACCCCCTGCCGCCGGCACACCTCCAGGGCGGCGGCCACGTCCTCGGCGTCGCGCGGCGCGACGACGCCGACCGGCACGCGCCGGTAGTTGGACGCGTCCATGGTCATCAGCGCCCGGGCGGCCGGGGTGAAGTCCACCTCGCCGCGTACCGCCCGGGTGAGCGCGCGGGCCAGTTCGCCCGTCTCCCGGCGGTCCTGACCGCTCCGGCTGCCCCGCTGTACCTGTCGCTGTTCAGCCATGTGTCTCAGGATGCCCCTGTCTCTCTCGTCACACCCGAAGGAAACGTGCCAGCTGTGCCCGCCGCGCCGCACCTCCCACCGGGAAACCCCACAGGAAATTCCCAATGGGATCGGCAACTCTCCTATAGTGACGACCACTTGATCAGGAACAAGCGGCTCCAGTTACTGCCACCGCCACCCCCGGAAGGCAACACTCGATGACCGGCACCGACGAGAACCGATGACTCGCGTCACGCGGGCGGTCTCCCCGGCGCAGCCCCACCCCGCGCTCGCCGGGACGACTGTCAACACTCTGAAGATCGTCGTCGTAGGCGGCTTCGGAGTCGGTAAGACGACCATGGTCCGCTCCGTCAGCGAGATACGTCCGCTGCACACGGAGGAGGCGATGAGCCGCGCCGGCCCCAGCCCCGACGACACCACCCCCGTGCGGAAAAAATCCGCCACCACCGTCGCTCTCGACTTCGGCCGGTTCACGATCGACGAGAACAGCGTTCTGTACCTCTTCGGCGCACCCGGCCAGGAACGCTTCTGGTTCCTCTGGGACCGCGTCCTCGCAGGTACCCTCGGCGCGGTCGTCCTCGTCGACACCCGCTCCCTCGACGACGCCGGGTACGCGATCGACCGTCTCGAGGACAACGGCACGCCCTTCATCGTCGCCGTGAACGACCTCGGCGGCCCGCTCCACAGCGACGACCAGATCCGCGAGGCGCTCGCTCTCGGGCCCGAGGTACCGCTGGTGGAGTTCGACGCGCGGGACCACTCCTCCAGCAAATTCGTCCTGCTCGCGCTGATCGAGCACGTGCACGCGCTGTCACTGCCCGCCGAGGGCTGACACGCAGCTCAGCGGCCCCCGTACGGCCGAGACGGCCGTCTCATTCGCCGGACCGCGTATCCGTCCTGGCGCCGGACCGGTATACGCTCCCGAACGTGGCTGAGATCCAGATTCCCGCTGACATCAAGCCCGCCGACGGCCGTTTCGGCGCGGGCCCCTCCAAGGTGCGTACGGAGGCGCTGGACGCCCTGGCCGCCACCGGCACCTCTCTCCTCGGTACGTCCCACCGCCAGGCCCCGGTGAAGAACCTGGTCGGCGCGGTGCGCGACGGCGTACGCGACCTGTTCCGGCTCCCCGAGGGCTATGAGGTGATCCTGGGCAATGGCGGCTCCACCGCCTTCTGGGACATCGCAACGCACGGACTGATCGAGAACAAGTCGCAGCACCTGTCCTTCGGCGAGTTCTCCTCCAAGTTCGCGAAGGCGTCGAAGCTCGCGCCGTGGCTGGCCGAGCCGACCGTGATCACCTCCGACCCGGGCACGCACCCGGACCCGGAGGCCGAGGCCGGCGTCGACGTCTACGCCTTCACGCACAACGAGACCTCGACCGGTGTCGCGGCCCCGATCAAGCGCGTCGCGGGCGCGGACGAGGGTTCGCTGGTCCTGGTCGACGCGACCTCCGGCGCGGGCGGCCTGCCGGTCGACATCGCCGAGACGGACGTCTACTACTTCGCCCCGCAGAAGTCCTTCGCCTCCGAGGGCGGCCTGTGGATCGGTGTCTTCTCCCCGGCCGCACTCGAGCGCGCCGCCCGTGTCCACGGCTCGGGCCGTCACGTCCCGGAGTTCTTCAGCCTCCCGACGGCGATCGACAACTCGCTGAAGAACCAGACGTACAACACTCCGGCGCTGGCGACGCTCTTCCTGCTGAACGAGCAGCTGACCTGGATGAACAGCCAGGGCGGCCTGGACTGGTCGGTCCGGCGCACGGCGACGTCCTCACGGACGCTGTACGGCTGGGCCGAGGCGTCCAAGTACGCGACGCCGTTCGTCGTCGACCCGGCGAAGCGCTCGCAGGTCATCGGCACGATCGACTTCGCGGACGAGATCGACGCGGCGGCGGTCGCCAAGACGCTGCGCGCCAACGGCATCGTCGACACCGAGCCGTACCGCAAGCTGGGCCGCAACCAGCTGCGCGTGGCGATGTTCCCGGCGATCGACCCGGCGGACGTCGAGGCGCTGACGGCGTGCATCGACTACGTGATCGAGAAGCTGTAACCGAAGCCTGTACGACGAGGGGCCCGGGCGCGTGTCGCGCCCGGGCCCCTCGTCCGTGCGGGGCGTTCGCTGCTGCGCGCCGGCGCGACAGCACGGCGTGGGGTACGACCCGGATACGCGTCAATGGGGCAATGTTCGGAGCCTCTCCGGAGTGTCCGGGGCCTTGCGGATTCCGCGGCGTCTGCGTTGGAGCAGCAGCACCGTGGTGACGAGCGCGACAAGGACGAGGGCCGCTGCCGCTCCGATGAGATACCAGCGCTTGTACGACTGGGGCTGCTGGGGCTGCTGGGGCTGCTTCGGCATGGACAGCATCACCGTGGCCGAGGCCGATCGCAGGGCCAGGCCGCTGCGCAGTTCGAGCCGGGCCTTCCAGGGGCCGTCGGGCAGCCGCGATTCGAGGGGAATGGCGATGGTGCCCGTCTGGTACCCGGCGAAGGTGGTGCCGGGAGGGATACGGAAGGGGCCCGCGCTGACGCCGCCGGGGCCGCCGGTCAGGGTGAGCTGCCCGGACGTCACGTCCATGGCGCGTCTGCCAAGGTTGTGTACGACGGCGGTGACGCTCGGACGGCCCTGCTCGTCCCGGGCTCCCATCGTCTTCTGGATGACGAAGTCGGCCAGTGGGTCACCGCCCGGCCCGACGTCCAGGTAGACGCGCACACCGACGCGGTGGATGCTGCCGACGTTGTGCCGCGCATCCGGCAGGGCCTGGCTCTCGGCCCACACGACCGCGTAGCGCTCCCCGAACTGCGCGGTGCGCGGCACGGTGAGCGCCACGTCGACCATGGACTTCGTGCGAGCCGCCAGATTCACGCTGCCGGGCTCGACCCGGATCCACCGGGTCAGTTCGTTGGGCGTCCGCGCGGGGCCGAACAGGAACCTGCTGTCCTTGACGAGGGCCGAGGCGGCGTAGAGGTCGATACGAAGAGGGGACGCCGACTTGTTGGAGACCTCGATCCTGCGCTTGATGGCCATCCCCGGCTTGAGATGGTCCACGACATAGATGCGCGCACGGGGGTCGTTGCGCCGGGCCACGGGCGCGTCGACCAGCCGGACGCCGAACCGGCCCGGCCCGGAGTCGAGCGCGGGCACAGCGGGGACAGGCACGGCGCGGGCGTCGGAAGTGGCGCACAGGAAGGCCGCCACCGCGATGATCACGGCGACGGCCCGGGTGCGCGACCAGGCGCGTGGTGGGTTATGCCTCAGAATGGGTCACCACCCTATTTCCGTGATGTTCAGTGGGCCGTCCGAGCCGACCGGCCCGAGGAGTGTGATGGCCAGGAGGAACTATAAAGACGGAACTGCGCAGAAATCCGGAATGTTGAGCCTGTGTCTCGACGTTGAATTAGTGGAATTGTCGGGGGATTCAGGCGTCCGTGGGTCAGGCCACCGAATAGGTAACGGTCCCCTGATAGAGATCGGCCACCGCGGACTCGGGCACGTGAACGTCCAGGGCTGGATTCCACGAGACGAAGTTGTTTCCGAAGCCGTCAGGATGGCTGAAGGCGACGCGGGGAGCGTCGAGGCTGCCTGGGGATCCTGGAAAGAAGGGGCCGTTGAAGGCGTGGATCGGCGGGCCGGAGGCGTACCGGACGCGTGAGCCGGAGATGGCGTCGTTCCCGTGGCTGCCGGCGGTGAACTCGCGGCGCAGCGAGACGATGGCGGTCCACTGGGCGTAGGGGGCGGAACGCTCGTCCGCGACCTCCACTTCGCCGAGCCGGCCCCGGGCGGTGCCGCCGGGAACCGTGCAGGGCAGGGTGGCCCTGGAGGGAACGGAGACGGTGAGCCCGCCGGTGGGTCCCACCTCGAAGAAGACGTCTGTGTCGCCCCTGTCCCCGTACCCGCTGTCCCCGGACTCCTCGCTGCCGCTGTAGTCGTCTCTGTCTCTGTCTCCGGTTCCCTCGGCGTGGACCGGAGCGGCTGCGACCGCCGCGTATCCCAGGGTGACGCAGAGTCCGGCCAGGACGACAGCGCGCCGGATCGGTGCCCGCATACCGTCGATAAGCGTCATGAAGTGACGGTATGTCAGATGCTGTGGGTCTTCATCTCGTGATGCGCCGCTTGGGCGACGTACACGGCAAGGCCGCCGTCGCGGCGTTCGCGGCGGCGGCCTTGCGCGGACCGGCGTGTGTGGCTGGTTGTTTCCTAGGCCACGGAGTGGGTGAAGGTGCCGGTGTAGGTGCCTGCGACGGCGGCGGCGGGGACGGCGACGTCGAGGGTGGGATTCCAGGTGACGCTGTTGTCGCCGGAGCCGGTGGTTTTGCTGTAGGCGGTGCGGGGGTTGGCGAGGGTTCCGGGGGTTCCGGCGGTGAAGGGTCCGTTGGTCTGGGCGACGGGGGCGCCGGGTGTGTACGTCACGGCGCCGCCGGAGATGGGGGAGCCTCCGGTAGTGGTGAAGTCCTGACTGAGGCTGACGGTGGAGGCCCAACTGGCGTCGGCGAGGGAGCGCTGGTCGTCGACGGTGACGTTGCCGAGCTGTCCGGTGGCGGTGCCGCCGGGGGCGACGCTGCTGAGGGTGGCGGTGTCCGGGACGGTGATGGTCAGGCCATCGGTGGGGCTGACCTCGAACGTGACGACCGCGCCACCCTGGCTCGGAGAGGCAGCGGCTCCTCCGGGACTGAGTCCGACAGGCACCTGGGTGGGACTGGCGGTGTCCGTCGCGGTGTCGATCACCGACACGTTGTTGTCGCCGTGGTTGGGCACATAGACCTTCTGGTCGTTCTTCGTCGCCACGGCGTCCTGGGGGTCGTCGCCGATGTTGGTGGTGATGGTGGTGGCGACGGTGTCCGTGCTGGTGTCGATCACGGACACGCTGTCGGAACCGGGGTTGGCGACGTAGACCTTCGAACCGTTGGACAGGATGTCCAGACCGTTCGGCCCGGTGCCCACTGTGATGGGAGAGCCAGTCACGGTGTCGGTGGCGGTGTCGATCACCGAGACGGTGCCCGAGGTGGAGTTCGTGACGTACGCCTTGGCCCCGTTGGGCGCGAACACCACGTCGGAAGGGTTGGTGCCCACGGTGATGGTGGTGCTCACGGTGTCGGCGGCGGTGTCGATCACCGCCACGGTGTTGTTGCCGACGTTGACGACGTAGGCGGTGTCTCCGTCGGGGGAGATCGCCACGGACAGCGGCTGTCCGGCGACACTGATCGTGCTGGACACGGTGTCGGTGGCGGTGTTGATCACCGAGACCTCGTTTGAACCGGTGTCGGTGACGTAGGCCTTCGTGCCATCAGGCGTGACGGCGATGCCGCGGGGGTTAACGCCGACTCCGATGGTGGCGGTGACGGTCCTGTCGGCCGTGTCGATCACCGACACGTTGTTGCCACTCCCATTGCTCACATACGCCTTGGTGCCGTTCGGGAGCATGGCGATCGCTGTGGGGCCGGCGCCCACAGTGATGGGAGTGCCGACGACGGTGTCGGTGGACGTATCGATCACCGAGACGTTGTTGTCGTCGTGGTTCGCCACGTAGAGGAAGTCCGAGGGCGCGGCGTTCGCCGGCGCGGCGGGGAAGAGGGAGAACGAGGCGAGCGCCGTAAGGGCGATGGTGGCGGCCCGCTTACGGGACCACCATGAGCTCTTTCCGGAATTACCAGTGCCGTGATTTCCAGAGGGGCATCTGACTTGACGAGCCCGAAGACCGAACACGGGACCTCCGCATCCTTGGTGATGACCCCGATTCATGACGGGGTGCAGAAATTATCTGTGTGACTCGGGGGAACTATAAATGACGCAATTGTGCACATGTTTGATGTGTTGCGTTTTATACCTCAATGCCGAATCGATAATCAAAGAGAATTATCCACTTACCCCTTTGACGGGTATCCGGTCGCGGCGGGATGACGCGGCGCCCGGAACATGCATTCATGGAGGTATGAGCGCGAGCCCGGGGCTCACCCCGTTCGTCGAGCAGTACACCGTCCTGCTCACCAGCTACAAACGGGACGGCACCGGCGTCGGTACTCCCGTCAGCATCGTCGTCGAGGGCGACCACGCATACGTCCGCACCTACGCCAAGGCCTGGAAGGCGCGGCGGATGCGGAACAACCCGGAAATCGAGCTGGCGCCGTGCACACTGCGCGGCAGGCCGACCGGCCCCACGATCAAGGCGCGGGCGCGACTGCTCGAGCACGGCAGTGAGGAGAGCAAGCACGCGGCGAAGCTGCTCACGCGCAAGTACCCGTTCATGCACGGTGCGCTCGTGCCGTTCGCGCACAAGGTGAAGCGGGACCGGACGCTGCATTACGAGGTACGCCCGCTCGGCGGATGACCGGTCGGGAGACAGAGCGGCAGGGCGGTCGGCCGGAAAGGCTGACCCCGCACACCGCGCACGGCGCGGTATGGCCGTCAGCCGCGCCGCAGCAGACGCTTCACGCCGAGGACAAGTGCGCCGACGCCGACGATGCCGATCAGTCCGTACGTGAGGGTGCTCTTGTCCCCGTCATCGCCGACGGCCGGACTCCCACCCCTGGACGGTGACTTGCTGTCCCCGCCCGAGTCGGATTCCTTGCCGGTCGCGACCCGCTCCACCCCGCTCTGTTCCCCCTCCGAGCCGAACAGCAGCGCTTTCCCGTCCAGCGTGTACGTGACCGACTCTGCCTGCCCCTGCAGCGGCGCGCTCACCCGGTGGTCCGCGCCGAGCTTGCCGTTCTTCCATTCGTATCCGCGCGCGCTGAAGTACGAGCGCAGCACCAGTTCCTTGCCGTCGGGCGAGAAGGCCCCGTCCGTCACCCATGGCACCTCACCGATCCGCCGGAAGACATTGGTCCCGGAGGCGGTGAGCGTGGCGGGGCCCTCGTACAGTCCGCCGCCGTCCTCGTTCTTCGACGCGATGTAGACCCGGCCGGTCCTGGGGTGGACCATCAGCGCCTCGGCATTGCGCGCGCCGTCCGCGTACTTCACCGTGAACTGTGTCGCGCGGACGGTCACGTCCTTGAGGGTCTTCGGCTCCGGGAAGCGGTAGATCCACACGTGGTCCCAGCTGCCGTTGAGGTTGTCGCCGATGTCACCGACGTACACGTTCCCGTCGGGCCCGACCGAGATCGCCTCCATGTCGCGGGGCTTGCCGACCCCTTTCAGCGTGACCGTCGCGACGGTCTCGCCGGTCCTGGAGTCGACGGCGAAGACGCGCGGCTCGTCCTGGTCGTTGTGCGTCCAGTAGATCCCGGGGTACGCGTGACTGGCCGCGAGCCCGCTCGACTCCGTGATCCTCGGGTCCTTGATCGTGAAGCCGGAGTCGTCGGCGGCGGCGGGGCCCGCGGCGAGCAGGACGACGGCGGCAGCGGCAGCGACGGCGGAACCGGTGACGTACGGAAGCGAACGCATGCCCCCAGCCTGCCATCTCGCGTCGACGCGATCAGCCCGCGCCGCCGACGACGTCGCCCTTGCCGCGGTCGCCCCTGCCACCGTGTCCGGCCTCACATCGCAGGTGCGTGGCTTGATCCGCCATGATGACCCCCATGCGTTTCATGTTCGTCGGCGACTCCATGACCATCGGACGCGCCGGCGACTACAGCTGGCGCTACCGCATGTGGCAGCACCTTGCCGCGTCCTTCGAGGGCCCTTACGAGATCGTCGGCCCCCGCACCGCGCTGTACGACACGGCGACCAACACGCCGGTGTCGCACACCTACGCGGACCCGGCCTTCCCCTCCGAGGCCCGCCGCCACCTGTCCGGCTGGGGCGAGGGCTGGCTCCACATGGCCCCCGTCATCCGCGGGACGGTGACCGCGGAACAGGCGGACGTCCTGCTCGTCTCGCTCGGCCTGATAGACCTCGGCTTCTACACGGACAGCACCCAAACCGCCGTGAACGCCCGCCGGTTCATCACCGAGGCCCGCGCAGCCAACCCCCGTGTCCGGATGATCCTGTTGCCGGTCATCCCCAACATACGGGCCCGCTCGGACGCCCCCTTCGCGGCGGAGTGCGACCGCTTCAACGAGCTCCTGGCAAAGGCGGTCGCCGACCTGGACTCGCCGACCTCGCCGATCCTGCTGGCGTCGCCGCCGGATTCGTACGCCATCGACACGGACACGTACGACGGGACGCACCCGGGCCCGACGGGCGAACACAAGCTGGCGGCGGCCTTCGCGGAGGCGATGCACCAGGCGTGGGGGCTCGGCGGGCGGTACGGGGCATCGGCGGCGCCGTCAAGCCGGCGTACCGCCCACCGTCACTACCTTGATCGCGACGTGGAAGCCGTCGACGCCGCGGACGGCGCGGTCATGGCCGGCCCGTAACCGCCGCCACTCGGTTCCGCCGCCCGGGCCGTCCTCATCGGGACCGTCAGGCGTACGCCGCCCACCGGGTGATCGCGAACTTGGACCCGTCGCGACGGACCTCCACCGCGCCCGCTCCCCCGAAGTGCGCCGGGACCACCAACTCCCTTTCATCCGCCGCGCGTTCGAGGACCCTCCTCCTGCTCGCCGCCGCGCGCTCCGCGTCTTCGTCGAAGCAGCTGTTGCAGGTCGGTTCGAGGATCTGCACCGGGCTGTGCAGCAGATCGCCGATGAACACCGCCCGGTCGCTCCCGGACGCCAGCCTCAGCACTGCCGAGCCCGGCGTATGGCCGTGCGCGGACTCGAGCGTGAGGTTGGCGTCGATGCGGTGGGTGCCCTCCCACAGCACCGCCTGGCCGGAGCGGTGCACCGGCTCGATGCTGTCGGCGAACACCAGCCGTTCGATCTCCCGGCGCCCGGGACCACTTCCGGGGCCGTCCGGGCCGAAGTGAGCGTAGTCGGCCGCCGGAATCAGGTAGCCGGCGTTCGGGAAGGCGGGCACCCACTCGCCGTCCTGATCGACGGTGTTCCAGCCGACGTGATCCGCGTGGATGTGCGTGTTGATCACGACGTCGACCTCCTCCGGCCGCACTCCGGCCCGGTCCAGCCGGCTCAGGAAGCCCGTCTTCAGGTTGTCGAACGGCGGGGCGCCGGGCCGCTGCCGGCCGTTGCCGACCCCCGTGTCGACCAGGACCGTCATCCCCTCGCTGCGCAGCACCCAGGTCTGCACCGTGGCGACGAAGCTGTCACTGTCCGGCTCCCAGAACTCCGGCGCCATCCACTCCTTGTTGTCGCTCCAGACTTCCCCCGGGCAGTCCGGGACTATCTCCCGGGCGGGACCGAACGGCCCCTGCAACTCCCTGACCCTGATGACCTCGACGTCACCCATCATGATGCGGTCCACGGTCGCCACCTCTCATCGGCTGCTCTGTCCCGGTCGAGCCTAGGAAGGGCGCGATGAGCGGCTCAATGCCTGTGCCGCTCAATCGGATACGCGCACGACTCAGCGGTGGTGCGTATCGCTACGCTGGCGCGATGGATGTCGTCAGTGACGCGATCTCGGCCGTCCGCGTCGGGCGCCCCTCGTCCAACCGGGTACGGGTGGCCGGGACTTGGTGCTCCCGCTTCGACGCGTACGACGGAGCGGGCTTCCACGTCGTACTGGAAGGCAGCTGCTGGCTGCGGCCCGACCGCGGCTCCGCGGTCTCCCTCGGCACGGGCGATGTGGTGCTCCTGCCGCACGGGGCGGGACATGTGCTCGCCGACGCTCCCGCCGACCGGGGCACGATCGAGAAGGCGGTCCCCTTCGGGCTGTGGCTCGACGGGCACGGACTGCGGATGGCCTCGCCCCCGCCGCCGCCCGAGGACGCACCGGCCGTGGCCGAGCTGTTGTGCGGCAAGTACCGGCTCGACCGCAGCAAAACACACCCGCTGATGGCGGAGCTGCCGGACGTCGTCCATCTGCCGAACCGCGTCGGCCGCCACCCGGAACTGCGCGCGGCGATCGACCTGCTCGGCCGGGAGATCGGCGCTCACCGCCCCGGCACGGGTGTGGTCGTCCCCGGGCTGCTCGACCTGCTGCTCGTCTACATGGTGCGGGCCTGGATGACGGACGGCGGAGCCGACGGCGCCGCCGGCTGGCCCGCCGCGCTGAACGACCCGGTGGTGGCGGCCGCCCTGCGGGTCCTGCACGAGGACCCCGCCGGGGCGTGGAGCAACGAACGGCTCGCCGCCCAGGTCGGCGTCTCCCGGGCCACACTGGCGCGCAGATTCACCGCCCTGGTCGGCCGCCCGCCGATGGCCTATCTGGGCTGGTGGCGGCTGACCCGCGCGGCCGCACTGCTGCGCGACACCCAGGAACCGCTCGACACCATCGCCCGCCGGGTCGGCTACAGCTCGCCGTACGCCCTCTCCCATGCCTTCCGCCGGCTGTTCGGCACGACACCGGGCAGGTACCGAACGCACGCGGCGCAGTAGGGCGGCGCCGCACGCGCGCGGCGCCGCACCGGGTCGCTCGTCCGGCCGTCAGAACACGAACGGGCCGGGAGTCTGCGCGGACGTGGCGTTGCAGGTCGCGGTGATGCCGAAGACCACGACCGTCAGTGACGACGCTTCCAGGCTGTCGCCCGCGGCGACCGTCCCGTTGAGGGGACCGGTGGACACGTCGCCCCCGGCGGGGATCGCCGGGTTGGAATTGCCGGTGAACGTCGAGGTGCCGGAGCCGTTGTTGGTCAGCTTCAGGGTCGACTTGACCGAGTTCGCCGAGATGTTGAGCGGGGACTTGATGGCCGAGGTGGACAGGCTGATGGTCGCGGCCGTGCCGTCCTGAGTGGCCGTGAGCGTCGCCGTGCCCGAGCCGAAGAAACCGCAGTCGAAGGAGATGCTGGCCGTGTCCGGCGTCACCGCGTTCGCGGCGGGTGCCATCACGAGCGCGCCTGCGGCCAGTACGCCGGTGCTCACCAATACGCCGAATCCGAGTCTGCCGTGCTTCATGGGGTCCCGCCTTCGTGTGGGGGTGTACGGGATGCCGTCGCCGGCTGCCGTTACGCGCCGCCTGGGGCCGGGGTGTGCTCCGGGCCTGATGGGCAGTCAGTGACTGTCGTCATTGCGGCATGTGCACCTCAAGAAAGCAAGGCCGGTCCCATGAACTCCGACCGGCAGCGGCCAAATCCGGCCGCGGCATCGTCACCCCCCGTACAGACAAGCGGTCTCCAACTGCCTTGACAGAAAAGGCCTGTTGTAGACCGGCCGCCGGAACTACGCTGACGCGATCACAGCGCCCACAGGAAGGCTCCACACCATGCGCAAACTCATCCGCATCGCCGCGGTCGCCGGCGCCGCCACGGCGATCGCCCTCGGCAACGTCTCCAGCGCCCAGGCCGCGAGCACCTGGTACGCCTACGCGCACACCTCCGGCACCGCGTACGGCACGTTCACGGACGACGGTGACACGTTCAGAGCCTGCGACACCAAGTCGGACGGCCTGGGCGTCTGGCTGAAGATCACCGCCACCTGGTACGCGGGCCCCAACGACGTGCCGTACACCGGCAGCTTCGAGAGGTACTTCACCCCGAATGCCGGCAACTGCTCCACCTACAAGCACGGCGACCTCGTCGAGGACCGCACGGTCAAGCTGACCGTCTGCCTCGGCAACACCGTCAACGGCTCCACCAGCCGCTTCGACTGCGGCTCGACCATCACCGCCAAGTCCTGACACTTCCCGGCCACGCTCCGAGTCGAGCCGTGCGGTCGCGCGAGCCGCGGCCGCACGGCCACGCCGCCCGTACGCGGACCGTGATCCTGCTGCCACCATCGTGAGGCTCCCTCGGCCGACCGACCGGACCGTTCCCTCACCATGCGCCACGGGCCGCCGCGCCCGCAGGGCCGGGGCCGCCGAACGGGTGACCCGCGGCGGCCCCGCCACTACGCCCGCGTCAGCCGGTTCGCGAACGTCGACATCGTGTAGGTCCCGATGCCCATGACGACCTCCAGCGCGTTCTGCTCCGTATAGCCGTGCGCGAGGAACGCCCGCAACTCCTCGTCACCCACGCCGCCTGCCGTACGCAGCACCTCCAGCGCGAACTGCCGTACCGCTTCCAGTCGTTCGTCGCCGAGCGGCTTCCGCTCGCGCAGTGCGGCGATCAACTCCCCCTCCGCGCCCAGCGAACGCAGCTTGCCGGTGTGCATGGCGACGCATACATGACACTCATTGCGCGTCGCGACCGTCATGACGACCACCTCGCGCGCGACCGGCTCCAGGGTCGTCCGCTCGAACAGGGCGCTGAGCTTCAGAAAGCCGTCCAGCAGATGCGGTGACGCGGCGAGCTTGGCGACCGCGGGCGGCAGATGGCCGAGGTGCTCGATGGTCGACTCCATGGAGTTGCGCGACGCGGCCGGAGCCGATTCCAGGGTGTGTTCGGTAAACAAGCGGTGGCTCCTATAATCGACAACATGGTTGACGATAAAAAGGTAAACCAGGTTGTCGAAATGCGCAACGGCTCCGAGCACGTGCCGGGTTACGAGCTGCCCCTGCTCCTCTTCGCCGGGTTCCGCTCGCTCATCGACCGGCTGCACGCCGAGCTGGCCGAGCAGGGCCACCCGGACGTCCGGCCCGCGCACGGCTTCGCGATGCAGGCGATCGGCGCGAGCGGCGCGACCGCGAGCGAGATCGGACGGCGGCTCGGCGTCTCCAAGCAGGCGGCCGGCAAGACGGTCGACCGGCTCGTGGCCCTGGGCTATGCCGTACGCGCCGACGACCCCGCCGACGCCCGCCGCAAGCTCGTGCGCCTCACCCCGCACGGCATCGACGCGCTGACCCGCTCGGCGGCGGTCTTCGACGAACTGCGTGCGGACTGGGCCCGCACGCTGGGCGCGCGGCGCGTGGCCGATATGGAGGAATCGCTGCGCATGGTGGTCCCGGCGGAGGCGTTCCGGCTCGACGCGGCGGGCTGGTTCGGCGGCGCGTGACGCCTTCTTGCCACCGCCGTGCCCCGGTCACCGTGCGTATCGTTGTACGAGGCGACTGCATGCGGCCACGCAGCAGTGGGGAGGAGTGCCACAGTGAGCGTTCTTGACGACAGGATCACGATGGCAGACAACATCAACGAGCAGATCTTGGACGAGATGTTCGCGCAGATGTCAGTCCCCGAGGGCTACAAGGCCGAGATTGTCGAGGGGGCCATCTACATGTCGCCGCAACGGGACACTCACTGGGAGATCATCCTGGACATTGTCGAACAGCTGCGGTCCAAGTACCCGAGGGAGCGCCTGAAGTCCGACGTCCGCATCGACTACCCCGGCCACCTCAACGGGTTCGCGACGGACGTGACGTTGTTGGCCGAGGGTGCCGTCAAGACCCAGTCGGGCAACTGGCGGTACGAGGACGTCCGGTTCGTGGCGGAGGTCATCTCCAGGAGCACCGGTGCCAACGACTACGGGCCGAAGCTGGCCGCGTACGCCGCAGCCGAGGTCCCCGTCTATCTGATCGCCGACCCGTACACCGGCAAGTGCCACGTCCACACCCAGCCCAAGGAGGGGAGCTACATCAGCGAGCTGACCGTCGACTTCGGCGCATCGCTCGACCTCACCGGCACGCCCCTCGGGCTCACCCTCACCACCGGCGAGTTCCCCCGCGACTGACCCCGACGCACCGGCTCGTACCCTTGATTCGAGCGCGCTCCAAGGCGTTGGCTGGCACCATGAAGTACACGCAGCTCGGACGCACCGGACTCAAGGTCAGCCGACTCGTCCTCGGGACGATGAACTTCGGGCCTCAGACCGACGAGGCCGGCAGCCACACGATCATGGACGCCGCGCTCGGCGCAGGCATCAACCTCTTCGACACCGCCAATGTCTACGGCTGGGGCGAGAACAAGGGCCGCACCGAGGAGATCATCGGCAGCTGGTTCGCCAAGGGCGGCGACCGTCGCGACAAGGTCGTCCTCGCCACCAAGGTCTACGCGAACATGGGCTCCGACGGCGAGGCCTGGCCCAACCACGACCGGCTCTCCGCACTCAACATCCGCCGCGCGGTCGAGGCGAGCCTCAAGCGGCTCCGGACCGACCACATCGACCTCTACCAGTTCCATCACGTCGACCGCCATACGCCGGTCGAGGAGATCTGGCAGGCGATCGACACCCTGATCCAGCAGGGCAAAATCCTTTACGCGGGCTCGTCCAACTTCCCCGGCTGGAAGATCGCCCAGGCCAATGAGACGGCCCGCCGCCTCGGCCTGTACGGGCTGGTCAGCGAGCAGTGCCTGTACAACCTCGCCGAGCGCCGCGCCGAGATGGAGGTCATCCCGGCGGCGCAGGAGTACGGCCTCGGGGTCATCCCCTGGTCGCCGCTGCACGGCGGGCTGCTCGGCGGTGTGATCCGGAAGGAGCGTGAGGGCGGAGCGGCTCGCAGCACCTCCGGGCGCTCGGCGGACGCGCTCGCCAACACCGAGGTGCGTGCGCAGATCCAGGCGTACGAGGACCTGCTCGACAAGCACGGACTGGAACCCGGCGAGGTGGCGCTGGCCTGGCTGCTCAGCCGTCCGGGAGTCACCGGGCCCATCGTCGGCCCGCGCACGGCGGACCAGCTGGCCTCCGCGCTGCGCGCCGTAGAGCTGGAGCTCGGCGAAGAGGTGCTGTCCGCGCTGGACGAGATCTTCCCGGGGCCGGGTCCTTCACCGGAGGCCTTCGCCTGGTGACGGGCCCGCGGTCGGTCGGGGCCGAGGGGCACAGGCCTGGTCGGTCAGGGCTCGGGGCTACTGACCGACCAGGGCCGACACTGCGATGATCGCGAACATCAGCACAAGCACACCGGCCATGATCTGATTTCTGGTCTTGGGGTTCACGGAATGAGGTTAACTCGCCCGTTCGAGTGGACTTGACCCCGTCCCGTCGCCCAGCGGCCAGCTGCCCACCGTCTCGTACCGCGGCTGCTCGCCCGGTACGCCGCTGACCGGCAGATTGCTGCGTACGAGTGAGAGCTCGGCCACCTCCCAGGGCGTGCCCTCGAAGGCCTCCAGCGCCTCGACGTACGGGCGCAGATCGGCCTCGTCGCGGCTGCGGGCGATCGTGAGGTGTGCCTGATAGCGGCGGTGTTCCTGCATGCTGACCCCGGCCCGGCGCGCCGCGGCGTCGGTGCGTTCCGCGAGGAGGCGCATCTCCTCCAGGCCGCCGGCGGCGCCGACCCACAGGGCCCGCTGTCCGAACCGCCCGCCGCCGTGAAGACGCAGGGCGAAGGGGTGGGTCCTGCGGGCGGCCCGCCCGAGCCGCTCGTGCAGCTCGGGCAGCAGCCCGTCCTCGACCTCGCCCATGAAGGCGAGCGTGAAGTGCCAGCCGGCCCGGCCGGTCCAGCGCAGCCCGTCCGAGCCGGGCAGGGACCTCAACCGGTCGACGGCGAGAGCGAGTTCGTCGACTGCCCGGGCCGGCGGCAGTACGGCGGCGAAGAGTCTCATGATCCGAGTCTGTCAGTCCTGACGGATCCGGGGCAGGCCGTCCGACAGGTACCGGTCGGGGCTCCCGACGGGTACCGGTCAGGCCGCCCGACAGGTACCGGTCAGGGCACCTGACAGGCCCCGGTCAGGCCGCCCGGCAGATGCCGGTTGCCGGTCAGGCCGCCGTCGCCAGCTGCTCCCTCGGTACGAACTCCACATGCCGGCGCCCCGGCCGCAGATCTATTTTGAGGCGCAGCCCGCCCACACGGGCGAGCATGACGCCGACTCCGATCGCCGCGACCAGCGCCACCGTGCCGCCCGCCGCGAGGCCGATCCGCGGTCCGTACGTGTCGGTGACCCAGCCGACGAGAGGCGCGCCCAGGGGCGTACCGCCCACGAAGACCATCATGAACAGGCTCATCACCCGGCCTCGCATGGCCGGTTCCGTCGCCATCTGGATGCTGGAGTTGGCCGTGACGTTGACGGTGAGGCCGAACATGCCGATCGGCACCATCAGCAACGCGAAGATCCAGAACCGCGGCGCGAAGGCGCTCACGATCTCCAGTGCCCCGAAGAGCACGGCCGCGCCGACCAGCACCCGCAGCCGCGAGGTGCCGCGCCGGGCGGCAAGCAGCGCGCCCGCCAGGGAACCCGCAGCTATCAGGGTGTTGAGCAGACCGTACGTACTCGCGCCCGAGTGGTAGACGTTGTTGACGAAGGCCGACAGCCAGATCGGGAAGTTGAAACCGAAGGTTCCGATGAAGCCGACGAGGACGATCGGCCAGATGAGCTCGGGCCGGCCCGCGACGTACGTCAGTCCTTCCCGCAGCTGGCCCTTGCCGCGCGGCGCGCGCTCGACCTTGTGCAGCTCGCTGTTGCGCATGAGCAGAAGGCCCGCGATGGGCGCGAGGAAGGACAGACCGTTGAGCAGGAAGGCGAAGCCGCTTCCGACAGCCGTGATCAGCACACCGGCGACCGCGGGGCCGACGAGACGTGCGGACTGGAAGTTCGCGGAGTTCAGGCTGACCGCGTTGCCGAGCTGTTCCGGGCCGACCATCTCGGCGACGAAGGACTGCCGGGCCGGGTTGTCGACGACAGTGATCAGTCCGAGTACGAAGGCCGTGAGATAGACGTGCCACACCTGGACATGGCCGCTGAGCGTAAGCACGGCGAGCACCAGACCGGTCAGGCCCATCGCGATCTGGGTGGCCAGCAGCAGCCGGCGCTTGGGCAGCCGGTCGGCGAGCACTCCGCCGTACAGACCGAAGAGCAGCATGGGCAGGAACTGCAGCGCGATGGTGATACCGACCGCGGACGCGGAGCCGGTCAGGGTCAGGACCAGCCAGTCCTGGGCGATGCGCTGCATCCAGGTGCCGGTGTTGGAGACGACTTGCCCGGTGGCGAAGAGCCGGTAGTTACGGATCTTCAGCGAGCTGAACATGGTTGTAGGAGCTGGTGCGGGTGCGGAGTCTGCTCCGGGTCCCGGACTCAAAAGAGTTCGCCTCCTCTGGCGTGCGGTGATGATGCGGTGATCAAAGATGCGCGAGCTTCTCGAGTACGGGGGCGGCTGCGCGCAGCTTGGCCCACTCGTCATCGTCCAGCCCTTCGGCGAGCGAGGCCAGCCAGGCATTCCGCTTGCGGCGGCTCTCCTCGAGCATGGCTTCCGCCGTCTCGGTCTGGCTGACCACCTTCTGCCGGCGGTCGTCGGGATGCGGCTCGAGCCGGACCAGTCCCTTGGCCTCGAGCAGCGCCACGATCCGGGTCATGGACGGCGGCTGGACATGCTCCTTGCGGGCCAGCTCACCGGGGGTGGCCTGGCCGCAGCGGGCAAGGGTGCCGAGCACCGACATTTCGGTGGGGCTCAGCGATTCGTCGACGCGCTGATGCTTCAGGCGTCGGCCCAGCCGCATCACGGCCGAGCGCAGGGAATTCACGGCGGCGACGTCTGCGTCGCCACCATGGGACAGGTCAGGCATGTTCGTTAGGATAACTCATTACCCAGTCTAAAGACCAGTCGTATCTCCGCGCACGGACACAGGATGTCGACGGGTGTCGACCGGAAGATCATTACGTCACTCGTACGAGTGAGTCGCATCCGGAAAGCGACGCGCGGGCGGCGCTCCTCCGGCGACCCTGGCTGACATGGGATCGACAGTGCTCAGCCTGCGGATAGACGGTGAGCTACTCGACCGGCTGAGGCACCATGCCGCCAGACGCGGAATGAGCGTCCAGGACTATGTGGTCCGGACGCTCATCCGCGATGACTTCGACGAACGCTTCCACGCGGCCGTCGACGAGACAGAGAAGTTCTACGGCCTCACCTGAGAGGCCCCGCGCGAGAGGCCGCGCCCGAGCTGTCCTATGCGAGACCCAGCGCGGGCATCGTGTAGTAGAAGACGAACACCGCGGACACCACGTACATGGCCACGGGCACCTCACGGCCCCGTCCGGCCGCCAGCCGCAACAGGCTGAAGCTGATGCATCCGATACCGATGCCGTTCGTGATCGAGTACGTGAACGGCATCATCACCATCGCCAGGAAGGCCGGCACGGCGACGGTGAAATCGTCCCAGTCGATGTCCCGGACCGAACCGGCCAGGATCAGGAAGCCGACCGCCAGCAGCGCGGGCGTCGCCGCCTGTGACGGGACCATCGTGGCGATCGGCGTGAGGAAGAGCGCCACCGAGAACAACGCACCGGTGACGACGGACGCGAGACCCGTACGGGCACCCTCGCCGACGCCCGCCGTGGATTCCACGAAGCAGGTCGAGGCCGAGGACGAGGTCGTGCCGCCCGCGGCGACGGCGATGCCGTCGACGAAGAGCACCTTGTTGATGCCGGGGAGCCTGCCGTCCTTGTCCAGCAGCCTGGCCTCGTCGCCCACGCCGAGAATCGTGCCCATCGCGTCGAAGAAGCAGGACAGCAGCACGGTGAAAACGAAGAGAATGCCGGTGAGGTAGCCGACCTTCCCGAAGCCGCCGAACAGGCTGACCTTGCCGACCAGGCCGAAGTCGGGCGACGCCACCGGGCTGCCGGGCCACTGGGGCGTGGTCAGGCCCCAGGACGGGACCGTCGCCACGGCATCGATGACCATCGCGACGATCGTCATCGCGACGATGGAGATGAGGATCGCGCCCGGTACCTTGCGGATGATCAGCGCGAGCGTGAGCAGCGTGCCGAGGGCGAAGACGAGGACCGGCCAGCCGACGAGGTGCCCGCCGACGCCGAGTTGCAGCGGCACGGTGGTCTTGGCGATGTCCGGGATGCGGGAGACGAAGCCGGAGTCGACCAGGCCGATCAGCATGATGAAGAGGCCGATGCCGATCGCGATGCCCTTGCGCAGGCTGCGCGGCACGGCGTTCATCACGCGCTCACGCAGTCCGGTGGCGACCAGCAGCATCACCACGAAGCCGGCGAGGACGACCATGCCCATCGCGTCCGGCCAGGACATCCGCGGCGCGAGCTGGAGGGCGACGACCGTGTTCACACCGAGGCCGGCCGCGAGCGCGATCGGGACGTTGCCGATCACCCCCATGAGCAGGGTGGAGAAGGCCGCGGTCAGCACGGTGGCAGTGACCAGCTGGCCGCTGTCGAGCTGATGTCCGTACATGTCCTTCGCGCTGCCGAGGATGATCGGGTTCAGCACGATGATGTAGGCCATCGCGAAGAAGGTGGCGAATCCGCCGCGCACCTCGCGGGCGACCGAGGAGCCGCGCTCCGAGATCTTGAAGAAACGGTCCAGAGCGCCGGACGGCCGGCGGGGAGCCGCGGGCCGGTCTGCGGAGTCGACCTTGGGGGTGGCCGAGGGTGGCATACGGAACCTCAGTCATACGGAGGGGCGGGGGCGAGAAAAGGGCAGAGACAGTAAAAACCGGCCGGACTTGTATGTTCCAACGAACAAAACGAGTCAGCCGCAAGCGGTTTCAGTATGAATACATAAGGCAAAGATTTCTATCTCCGCGCGTAGACCCATGGGCCGCCCGGCCCATCACCTGTTGCCGACCGGCCCCACGGCCTCGGATTACGTGCCGCCTACACTGTGCGCATGGCGAAGTGGACCCCCAAGCACGAGGCACCCGAGCCCCTGGAGGGGCCCGTCGTCGCCACCATCACCGGCGGCACGATCCTCTGGTTCGTCCTCTTCCTCGTCCAGATCCCCTTCTACAGCTGGTTCGACGATCGTGACCTGATGTGGTGGGTGTGGACGTGCCTGGCCGGCGGCGGACTCGGGCTGATCGGCATCTGGTACGTACGCAGGCGCGAAGCGGCCATCAAGCTCGCGAAGACCGCCGCGGCGGCCGGACCGGACGCCTCCGCCGCCTCGGGCGACGAGAGCTCGGGCGACCAGAGCAGGTAACCCGCACCGCCCCCGTACCGCCGAAGGACCATTCACCTCCTATCGGGGTCCGACCTCCGGCACACTCGGCGGGTGAACCGGCCCCTGCGGCCGTACCGTCGAAACCATGACGCAGCGGGCGAGAATCGACGCGGACGGCCCCGAACCCGGTGGACCCACCATCGACGCGGGCGCCGAGCTCGACCCCGTACATCCGATGAAGCTGCCGCGGTCCGCGATCGCCGTCCGGGCCACCGGGCTGACGACTGCCGAGGTCGCCGAACGGGTCGCCCGCGGTGAGGTCAACGACGTTCCCGTACGCAGCTCCCGCTCCACCACCGAAATCGTCCGCGCGAACGTCTTCACCCGCTTCAACGCGATCATCGGCGTGCTGTGGGCGATCATGCTCTTCGTCGCGCCGATCCAGGACAGCCTGTTCGGCTTCGTGATCATCGCCAACACCGGTATCGGCATCATCCAGGAGTTCCGCGCCAAGAAGACCCTCGACGGGCTCGCGGTCCTCGGCGAGGCGAAGCCGACGGTACGGCGGGACGGCGAGGCGGCCGAGATCTCGACGTCCGAGATCGTGCTCGGCGATCTCGTCGAACTCGGGCCCGGCGACAAGGTCGTCGTGGACGGCGAGGTGGCCGAGGCCGACAGTCTGGAGATCGACGAGTCGCTGCTGACGGGTGAGGCCGACCCTGTCATCAAGCAGCGCGGGGAGCCGGTGATGTCGGGCAGCTTCGTGGTCGCGGGCGGCGGGGCGTTCACCGCGACGAAGGTGGGGCGCGAGGCGTACGCGGCGCAGCTCGCCGAGGAGGCATCCCGCTTCACACTCGTCCACTCCGAGCTGCGCAGCGGCATCAGCACGATCCTCAAGTACGTGACCTGGATGATGATCCCGACCTCGATCGGGCTCATCATCAGCCAGCTCGTCGTCAAGAACAACAACTTCAAGGACTCGGTGGCCAGGACCGTCGGCGGCATCGTCCCGATGATCCCCGAGGGCCTTGTGCTGCTGACGTCGGTCGCCTTCGCGATCGGCGTCATCCGCCTCGGCCGCAAGCAGTGCCTGGTGCAGGAACTGCCCGCCATCGAGGGGCTCGCGCGGGTGGACGTGGTCTGCCTCGACAAGACGGGCACGCTGACCGAAGGCGGTATGGACGTGGCGGAGCTGCGGCCGCTGGACGGTGCGGACGAGACGTACGTACGGAAGGTGCTGGGCGCGCTCGGCGAGTCCGACCCACGGCCGAACGCCTCGCTGCAGGCGATCATCGACGCGTATCCGGACAGCGAGGAGTGGCGCTGCACGGAGTCGCTGCCCTTCTCGTCGGCACGCAAGTACAGCGGCGCGGCCTTCAGTGAGGGCGACGGCGACAACTCCACCTGGCTGCTGGGCGCGCCCGATGTGCTGCTCCCGGCGGCCGACCCGGCACTGGGCGAGATCGAGCAGCTCAACGAGCAGGGACTGCGGGTCCTGCTGCTCGCGCGGGCGGCGGGCGACCTCGACGCGGCGGATGTGGCCGCGCGGGCGAGGCCGACTGCGCTGGTGGTGCTGGAGCAGCGGCTGCGTCCCGACGCGTCCGACACGCTCGCGTACTTCGCCGACCAGAACGTCTCCGCGAAGGTCATCTCCGGCGACAACGCGGTGTCGGTGAGCGCGGTGGCGGGCAAGCTCGGCCTGCCGGGCGCGCAGAACACGGTGGACGCGCGCCGGCTCCCCACGGAGCAGACCCGGATGGCCGTGGCCCTGGACGCCAACGCGGTCTTCGGCCGGGTCACGCCGCAGCAGAAGCGCGACATGGTCGGCGCGCTCCAGTCCCGCGGACACACGGTCGCGATGACGGGTGACGGCGTCAACGACGTCCTCGCGCTGAAGGACGCGGACATCGGTGTCTCGATGGGGTCGGGCTCGGAGGCGACCCGGGCCGTCGCCCAGATCGTGCTGCTCAACAACAGCTTCGCGACACTGCCGTCGGTGGTGGCGGAGGGCCGGCGGGTCATCGGCAACATCACCCGGGTGGCGACGCTGTTCCTGACGAAGACCGTGTACTCCGTGCTGCTGGCGATCCTGGTGGTGTGCAGCCAGGTCGAATACCCCTTCCTGCCACGGCATTTGACGCTTCTGTCGACGCTCACGATCGGTGTGCCCGCCTTCTTCCTGGCCCTTGCCCCCAACAAGGAGCGGGCGAAGCCGCACTTCGTGCGCAGGGTGATGCGGTACGCGGTCCCGGCGGGCGTGATCGCGGGGGCGGCGACGTTCGCCACGTACCTGCTGGCCCGCCACTACTACAGCGGCCCGGGCGCACTCGACGCGGAGACGAGCGCGGCGACGCTGACGCTGTTCCTGGTCTCGATGTGGGTCCTGGCGATCATCGCCCGCCCGTACACCCTGTGGCGGGTGTGCCTGGTGGCGGCGATGGGGCTCGCCTTCCTGATCGTGCTGGTGGTGCCGTGGCTGCAGTCATTCTTCGCCCTGAAACTGGTGGGCACGACGATGCCGTGGGGGGCGGTGGGCATCGCGGCGGCGGGGGCGGTGCTGCTTGAGGTGGTGTGGCGGGTGGTGGACCGGAGGTTCGCGGTGTAGAAAAGGCCTTTGTCCATAACGCGGCGCCGCTCGGCGTCGTGCCGGGTCCGTGACAGCAATGTCCCGCACGGGGATCCCGGAAGTGACCGAGCGCCGGATTCATTTCACGTTCCTGAGGCCAGTGGCCGACGCGGAACTCGACAACTGCCGCTCACCCAAAAAGGCCGAGGGGGAGATCCCCCCTCGGCCCACTCGCCCGCTCGGCTACTTCGAGATGACCGCGCGGAGTGTTCCCGCGGTGGTCGCCTCGAACTCACCGAAGCCAGTTGTACCGTCCGCGAACTGTACGAAAGCCCGGGCCCCGGCCATGTCGAGGACCCTCACCCCGGCTGACGGGGCGCCGGTGAAATCTGGATCGATTCCCGTGAACGACACCTGCTCCCCGGGTGAGAAGCCGGAGAAATTCGCCACCACAACCTCGGTGTCCACACCGGCCGTGCTCGTGAGCGTCGCGGGGCCGGCGAAGCTGCCCATACTGTCCCAGGTGACGGGGAACTTGGCCGTACGCCCGCTGATGCCCACCGATTGAACTTCAGAGCCACTCGCGTTGCTGAGATTGAGGTTGATGGAGAATGAGTTCAGCGGACCAGCGAATGTGGCCACGACTTCTTCAGCCATGTGTGATCTCCCGTCCCGTCATTGCAGGGCTGCAATTGGCCCATGCGGTTGTTCTTATGATGGGCACACTTCGGCCTCGATGGTCATAGCTGAGGACAACCCGAAGGAAGCAGAGTATTTTTGAAGGGAAATCAGCTACGACTCGCACATCCCCTCACTGCTTCATTGCGCTGTTTCACTGCGCCGCCGGGCGGGTATTTCAACGACTGGCCAGTCGGATAATAGTGAGAAGGGCGGGAGGCCGGGGCGTCCAAAGCCGCCGTAAAACGGCCCCGAAGTCCTGGCTCGGACACCAGCCGCAAAAAGAGCGGTCAGACCTCTCGCGGCCGACCGGGGCCGCCTCAGAGCACGGGCGCCACCGGGCCGTTGCCGGCGCCGAGCGCGATCTCCTTGTCCTCTCCGCCCCAGCCCTCCGTCGTACTCCACACGACGTGGACCCCGAATACCCCTCTCACGGTGTCGGCCGCCCAGCCTTCGGCGGGCGGTTCGGAAAGCACCAGGTACAGACGATCGGCGGTTTTCGGCAGAGTGTGGTTGATCTCCAGCAGGCGGGTGGCTCCGGCACGGAGGTCCGGGTAGGCAGAGCGTCCGGCACCAAGGACTTCGTAGAGAAAGAGACCGTCCTGACCGAAACGACTGACGTCGATGAAGGGCGAGTCGGACGGTTTCAACCCTGCCCTGAGCAGTGCGGCCTTCAACTCGTGGCGCACCGCCTCATGGGTGTTGCAGTGGCGGTCGGCCTCCGAAGCGACCGTCAACTCGTGCTGAAGGATCTCCTCACCCGCCCGCCGGCCAGGCGTCGCTTCTTCATCGTTCCTGGGGGCGGTGGCGTGCACTTCGGGCTCCTTCTCAGGTTCTGTTTCCGGCGGGCTGCCGGGCTCGGACGGTGCGTCGCGTGCGACCTCGGGCTCGGGCTCGGGGTCGGGCTCAGGCTCAGGCTCAGGCTCAGGTACGACGTCGGTTGCTGCCGTGGTGCCGGTGAGTCCCCGCAGACGTTCCCGGGCTTCGGACAGAGTGACCGCCCAGCCGCTTCGCTCGACGTCCGACAGGGCTTTGGTCCCCGGAGTGACGTCACCGGACATGACCGCGTCACGAGTGCTCTGCGCAAGGTCGCGCAGAGCACCCAGCCGGCCCGCGTCCGGAGTTCCGAGCAGGTGCCAGACACTCAGCCAGTCGGCCTGGTCCCGGCGCAGACAGCGATTCGCCATGCCTCTCAGCTCCGAGAGCCGGGCCGCGGCATCCGGCGGGACCGTGTCGCCGCGAACGATGTAGCCCAGAACGTCGAGCGCCGCCTCGTAACGTGCCGCCATGCCGGCCGAGATGGGCTTGCGGCCGAAGTCGCTGGTCGAGATCAGGCTCACCCGTGCTTCGTTGCGGATCACCCAGGCGTCCAGCTTCGATCCGACGGAGGGAGCCGGTGAGCCGTGACGAAGTACGAGGAGAAGCCTGCGCTCCGTAGGAGGCGAGAGGGCCTGGACCCTCCAGTGGGAGCCTGGGCCGGGGCCGAGTACCCGGACCCGGACGTTGTCGCCGACCGCCAGCCCTTGCGGGCGGGACGTGCCGGATGTGCCGTCCTCTCCGGAGCCGTGGGATTCCCCCGGCACGTCGGGAACGGAAGGGGCTTCAGCCGCATTGTCGCGGCCTCCCATGAGCGCCTCCGGCAGCGGTGAAGTGTGGAGAACGGTCAGAGTCTGGGTACTGCGGGTCAAGGCCACGTACAGCTGGCGCAGACCAGCAGGGCCGCGGTCCGCGATGGTCGTCGGGTCCAGGACGAGAACGTGGTCGAATTCCATGCCTTTGGCCTGGGCGGCGGCCAGTACGGACACGGCCTTACGCATCTCCGGAGTCATGCCGGCCGCCCGGTCGAGGCGCAGGCGGACCTCGTCCAGCCAGTCGGAGTCGTCGGGCACAATGACGGCGATCGACCTGAGGGACCGCCCGTCGTCAGTGCCTACGAGCTGGGCCGTGCGGGTCACCGTCTCGTCCAACAGCTCCCAGGGCGTCGTCGGAACCAGCCGTACGGCTTCCCCGTCGGCCCGGCGGACAGCGACCGGGTACGGAAGCGACGGCGCGACCGCCTGTGCCAGCGGAGCCACGAACTCCATGATCTGCGCGGGCACCCGGTAACTGGTGTTCAGCTCCGCCACATGCCAGTCGCCCTGGCCTGAAAGGAGCCCGCCCAACCGGCCCCATGCGGCGTACGTGTGAGGACCGGTGGCCTGTGCCAAGTCGCCGAGTACGGTCATCGATCCGGTCGGACAACGCCTCTGCAACGACCTCGCCTGCATCGGCGTCAGATCCTGCGCCTCGTCGACGACGATGTGACGGTACCGCTGCGGGGCCTCACCGGCGATGAGGAAGCGCAGCTCCTCCAGACACACCAGATCGTCGAGGGTCCAGGCTTCCTCCGCCGCGCTGTCGGCCCTCGGCCTCTGCAACGCGGCCTGTTCACTGTCGCCGAGGACCTGCGACGCGCACTCCCGCAGCTTGTCGGGTGAGTTGAGCAGACTCCGCAGAGCTTCCTCCGGGCTCAACGCCGGCCAGGTCCGGTCGACAAGCGCCGTGACCTGCCGGTTGCGCTCGAGATCCCGACGCACCGTCGTGTCCCGGCTACGCCGTGGCGCCAGCTGGACCAGTGCGCTCAGAAGGCGGTCGACCAACAAGGTCCGGAAGCGGTCCCGGCGTGCGCGGTAGGCCCCAGCGCCCTCGCGCGCCTGGCGGAGAAGGTCGAGCACCTCTGAGCGAGGCAGGCGCAGCGACGTGCTGCCGATGGCGACAGTGAAGGCCGCCTCGTCCTTGTCGTGCGAGGGGGCGGTGGTGAGGGCATCCAGCGCTTCCGGTCTGCACTCGCTCTCCACGCGCCGCCGCAGGACGGTCGCCATCCGGTCATCGGACTTGACCAGCCTCGTCCTGAAGGAGTCCGTACCGACGGCCTCCCCCTCCCAGAGGCGCGCCAGCTGGACCGCGTTGACGTTCCGGGTGCCGAGGGTGGGCAATACCCGCCCCACGTACTCCAGAAAGTTCTGATGCGGTCCCACCACCAGGATGTCCTGTGCGCGGAAGTGGTTGTTGTTGACCAGCCACGTCACACGGTGCAGGCCGACCGCGGACTTTCCTGTGCCCGGGCCGCCCTGGATCACGAGCACGTCCGCCGGTGAACCGGTGACCAGAGCCATCTGGTCCCGCCGGATCGTCTCGACGATGTCCCGCATCCGTCCGCTGCGGGACCGGTGGAGCTCCCGGAGCAGGAACTCGTCCACCTGTAGCGGCTTCCTCCGCCGCCGGCGAACGACTTCACGAGGTAACGGCACTCGGGAGGGCGCGGGGTCCTCGGCGGGGGCACTCTCCGGAGTCCCGTCGTCGGCGGTACGCGGCAGAACCACTGTGTCGTCGCGGGTGTCGGGGGCTGCCGCACCCTGATCACCGGGCACCTGCACCGTGGCGATCTCGTCGAAGTAGTCCTCGACCGTGCGCTGCGCGCAACGCAGTTGCCGACGCAGCAGCACCTCACCGGGCGTCTCCGGCTGGGCGTTGTACCACCGCTTGGCCAGCTCGGTTGTCCAGAGGACCACCACCTGGTCCCGGGTCCGGGTGTCGGACACGCTGCGGCGCCCGACATAGAAGGTCTCCGGCAGCGCCTCGCCCGGCTCCTGCACGTCAACCCTGCTGACGACGAGGGCCTCCCCGCCGAGACCGCCGTACGCCTCGGCCCTGGCCTCGGCCTCCTTGCGGGCGGCGATGGCGTCCTTACCACTGGCCGCCGCCGAGACGGGCGACTGTTCGGTCAGCTCCGCGAGGCGCGCCTCGTAGCAGTCGTAGGCGCGGTCGACGGCCTTCTGCTCGCCGGCGACGACCGTCTCCCGTGAAATCGTGCTCACGTGTATCCCCTCCAGACAGCGCACCGGCGCTGCGACGGGCTGACGCCCGGAACCCGGTCATAGGATTAGCAGAAATCAGTGGGCAAAGAGTGATCAATCGCTCAATCGAGCGATGACCAGCGCGACTTCGGCTCGCCAGAGCCCCAACTGTCCTGCTGTGGGCCCGATCTCGTACTGGTGGTAGTGGCAGCCCGGGCAGAGAGGCTTCCACGCGGCCTTGGCCCGCCGGGCGGTCCCGATGCGCCTAGAGAGCCATCGCCACCTCCGCCCATACGGTCTTGCCGATGGGGACACGGGGCGTCGCACCCCAGCTACTGGCCAAGACGTCCACGAGGAACAGACCACGGCCCGACTCGTCGTCGGGAGAAGGCGTCGCCGCATTGGACGGTGGCCGCTCCGAGGCGGCGTCCGAGACCTCGATACGGATCAGACACCGCCGCGCATCGAGGCTCAGGCAGAGGTGGAAGTCGCGCCCGGCGACCCGTCCGTGGCGCACGGCGTTGGTGGCGAGCTCCGCCACCAACAGGGCGACGGTGCAGGACACGTCCGACGCGGGCGAAAGCCCCCACTCCTCCATGCGCCGCACCGCCAGACATCGAGCGAGCCGCGCCCCAAGGGCTGACGAGGTGAACTGCGCGGCGAACTTGCGGTCTTCGGCCCCGGAATCGCGCGCTTCCTCTCCGGGCGCCCTTACGGCCGATTCCGTCTCGCGCTCCGGGCCGTCGCCCGACATGGCCATGGTCTTCAGCACGTGCCGCCCATCCCAGTCCGTCGATCCTTCGCACGACCCACAGCGTGTACGGATCGTGACGTTCCGTGCTCAAGCATCGTCCGGCGCCCCTACGCTCGGAAGGTGACAAGGCCTTACGTCACAAGCGGTAAGGAACGGAAGTGAGCCCATGGCCAAAGGAATTCAGCCCGAGGAGTCGATGGCCGCGCTCTTCGGCTCACGCGTCCGCAGACTCCGTACGGCCGCCGGGCTGACCCAGGCCGAACTGGGTGCCAGGACGCATGTGGTGAGCACCCGGATCACGCAGATCGAGCGCGCGTCGGGGGCGAAACCGACGCTGGAGCTGGCTCGGGCGCTCGACGCGGTCCTCGGGGCGGACAACCTGCTGGTCGATCTGTGGCCCTACGTCTACCGGGAGGCATTCCCCGACTGGTCGCGGGCGTTCATGGCGCACTCGGCGCGGGCGGTGTCCGTCCGTGAGTACGCGGCGCATGTGGTGCCCGGCCTGTTGCAGACCGAGGAGTACGCACGAGCCGTTCTGCGGGTAGGTCGCACGCTCAGGACCGACGAGCAGTTGGAGGAACGCCTTGCCGCCCGGATGCAGCGGCAGGAGAGGCTCGCATCGCCCGACCAGCCGGACCTGTGGGTCGTCCTGGACGAGGCCGTGCTGAGGCGTCAGGTCGGCGGCCCGGCTGTTGTGCGGGAGCAGTTGGCCTGGTTGCTGGCGACAGATACCGATGCGCGCATCACTGTGCAGGTGCTGCCGTTCGACCAGGGCGCGCATGATGCGATGGGCGGCTCCCTTACGGTTCTGACGCTGCCGGACGGCTCTGAAGTCGCCTACACGGAGGGTGCTGACTACGGCCAACTCATTGAGGATCCGGCAGAGGTCATGCGCTACACGGTGACCTACGATCGGCTGCGGGCGGCAGCCCTGCCCCCGCTCATGTCGCTCGACATGATCCGATCCGTGATGGAGGACAACCACCGTGGAGCCACTGTCCCGTCCCGATCTGAACGGCGCCGCTTGGCGCAAGAGCAGTTACAGCAATCAGGAGGGGGGAAACTGCGTCGAGGTGGCGGACGGATTCCCCGGCGTCGTGCCCGTCCGTGACAGCAAGTCCCCGAACCGTCCCGCTCTGGTCTTCCCGGTTGACTGCTGGGCCGCGTTCATGGGCGAATTGAAGGCCGACCACCGGAGCTGAGCCGGCCGGTTGACGGGACCGCAGGGGAGCTCCGTGTGTCGCCCCGCGGGACACGGGCGGCCCCCTGCCCGGTGCCCCATTACGCTATGCCCACCACAGTGATCGCTGTGACATCTGAGGCGTGGGAGACGCCCAGATGACAAGGGGTGGGGAGATCCGCATTGATACTGCGGCGTACCGGAAAACGTCGAAGAACCGCATACGGAGCGCTGGTCGGGGCTCTGGCGGCGGGGGCCGTCGTGCTCGCGCCGGGATCGGGTGAGGCAGCCGGGGGGCCGTCGGTCCCGTCCGCGGCAGCTCCCGTCCCGTCGGCCGGGGCGACGCTCGCCACCGGTGAGCGGCTGGAAGTCGTCCCGCGCCGGGGGGAGTCGGCGCCCGGCTTCCGTGTCGTGCCGAAACGGCAGGGCGAACAGATCGGCCGGTATGCGTACAGCGTCCTGGACGGCAAGCTGCAGGTGCGGCCCGTCGGACTGAAGAAGCCGGCGAAGGCCACCACGGTCGGCCTCGGGTCGCCGACGAGGTCCGCTCCGGCTCCGCGAGCGGCGCTCGCCGCATACGCGGTGAAGATCCAGCTCACCGGCACCGATCACTTCGGACCCATCATCCAGGTGTGGAACCGCAAGACCTGGACCTCCTACGAGGTCGACGAGGAGCAGTTCGGCAGCTCCGGCAAGGTCTCGCTGCCGCCCGGCGACTACATCACCGTCGGGATGTACAACAACTGGCAGCAGCCCGACCACATCCTCACCAAGACGTTCACGGTGAAGGACCGAGGTCTGACGGTGACGTTCGACCCGAGTCTCGCCAAGGAGACGGCCATCACGGCAGACGAACCGTCCGCGCGCCGCTATGCCGCGGCCGTGTCGCTCCGCATGCCGAACGGGGACATCGTCGGTTTCCTGGGCGGTTGGGGCAACAAGGTCTACGTGACGCCCTTCTCGCTGCCCGGCGCCTCGCTGCGCGTCCACGACGTACTGGTGAGGGACGGGACGGCGGCCAACAGCCCCAGCCCGTACCGGTACGACCTCTACCACAACTTCCCGGGCGGGGTGCCCGCGCTGCCCAAGGTCCAGGTGCGCACGGCCGACCTGGCGAGGACGGTCACCACTCTGCGTTCGGCGGGCGACGACACCACCGGCTGGTTCTCGTCGTACCCCTCCGTCACCGACTCGTCCGGCGTCTACCTCCCGACCCCGGTCCGGTTCCCCTCCACGGTCACGGAGTACGCGACGCCGGGCCAGGCCTTCGGCCGCGGCGTCTCCTACGACGGGGGACCCCGGCTCGATGCGGCACCCCGCACCCTGCCCAAGGGAACCGGTCCGCCGGAGACGTTCGGTGTCGCGCCCTTCGCTCTGCGCTCCTTCCCGCCGTCCGGCGCCGTCCAGCGGGGCACCAAGCTGGAGGTGTACGAGCCGTGGGCCTTCACCGACTCGCTCGGCCACGAGGGCAGCGACTACGAGGCAGTCCAGGACTTCCTGCTCACCTCGCGCGGCACGAAGCTCGCCGAGGTGAAGGACCTCGACATGCCCGCGGCGTGGTCCGCCACCGTCCCGAAGACGCAGACCCCTTACGAGCTGACCCACACGGTGCGGCACAAGGGACGGCCCACCCGGCTCTCCACCCGGCAGACGACCGAATGGGCGTTCAGCTCCGACGGTTACTCCGGCTACAACACGAATCTGCCCCTCGCCGACGTCGACGTGCGCGTCGACGGCCTCGACGTCCGCAATGCGGCGGGCGCCGCCCCCGTCACCGTGGAGGCGGTCGCCACGTCTCGTACGGAGGGGGCGACGGCGAGCGTGACCGGCCTGGAGTACTCCGCCGACGACGGCGAGACGTGGACCGCCCTGCCCGTCGCGGACTCGGGCGGGCGAGCCTCGGCCGCGCTGTCCGTCCCGCAGGGCGCGCGTTACATCTCCCTGCGCGTGAGCGGCAAGGACTCCGAGGGATCGAGCGTGCGCAGGACGGTGGTCCGCGCGTTCGCCGGCCCGGCGCCCGCGGCCGACGAGACCGTGGGCTCCACGAGGATCACGAACGTCGTCGTCAACAACGGCAGGGTGATCGCGCCGGTCATGTACGACGATCCGAACAAGGATCCGTACACCGTGCGGTACACGGTCACCGACCCGGCGGGCCTCGCGGACACAGGCGTGCTCCTCCACCGGAGCGACCCCGGCCGGCCGGACGCGGTGCTGCGCACCTGGCCCTCGGAATGCACGAAGGTGGACGCCACCACGTCCACGTGCGAGGCGCCCTTCCAGCTCAACGCACGCAGCATGCTCGGCCGGAACGATCTCGCCGGTGAGTGGAAGGTGGCCATCTGGGCCCGCTCCCTCGACGGTCGGAGTTTCACCGATCAGGGAGATCTCGGTACGGCCCAGATCCTGCGCGAGACCCGGGTGACGATCAAGGCTCCGACCGCCCCGGTGACCAAGGGCAAGGCAATCGCCGTCTCCGGCATCGCCGGGATCGCCGACTGGTCGACCGGCCGCTGGAACGCGCTCCCGGGCAAGACGGTGCAGTTGGAGTTCCGCAAGCCCGGCACCTCGGCGTACACCATCGCCGCCAAGGTGACCGCCGACACGACAGGCACGGTCAAGTCGGCCCCCAAGGCGGTGTACGACGCCAACTGGCGCTGGCTGCTGCCCCGCACGCCCGGTGTGGGGGCGGCCGCCTCGCCGGTCGTCTTCGTGGACGTCTGCTAGCGGCCACGGGCAGAGAAGACACGGGTACGAGGAAGGGGGCGCCGGCCGCGATGGCCGACGCCCCCTTCCCGCTCCTCGAGGTCAGTCGAACCAGCGGTCCCGCGCCAGTTCCTCCGTGCGGGACGGATCCTCCAGCAGTGCCGCCACCTCGAAGCGGCGTGGCCACTGGCCCGCCGCCCAGGCCAGGCCCGCCGCCACGCCCTCCAGGGTCGCGGCGTGGATCACGCCGTCCGGGGTGCGGCGCCAGTCGAGCTCGACGCCGCCCGCCACCAGCTCCTCGTGCTCGACATACGTCGCGGGCGTGCCGGCTCCGAGCAGGACGTGGACCGACTCCGGGACCTCGTGTTCCTCGCCCTTCGTGGTCACCTCCGCCGAGACCGACTCGCCCAGGCGCCGGACCTGGAACAGCTCCGCCAGATCCGCCGCCCGCGACGGCGCCACCGGCAGCAGCGGCAGTCCCGCCGTCAGCGGGAGCAGGTCCGGCGCGTCCGCCACCACCGCGTCCGACGCGTCGACGACCCGTACTTCGCCGTCGACGACCGCCCGCAGTTCGTCCGGGAGCGTGACCTGTTCCGGGTCGAGGTCCGCCAACGCCGTGTACAGGGCGTGGAGTTGCGCACCGGACACCTCACGAGAGGGATCGGCGAGCCGGCCGAGCAGCTCCGCCGCCCCGCCCGGCTCCTCCAGCAGCGCGGCCAGCGATGTGCGCACGCCCAGCGCCCGCAGCACCTGCACGTCCTCGAAGCCCGACGCGTCCACGGTGTCGTACAGACCGGCCAGCAGCGGATCGCCGCCCGCGGACCGCAGACCGGCCGGGCGGCGCCCGTCCAGCACCGGATGGTCCCGCAGCCACCACGCCGTGTACGGGCGCACCGTCTCGGTCGTCCCGTCCGGGAGCAGGATCCGTACGGACTGGGTCAGCGCGTCCCGCAGCGGCGGCTGCGCCAGCAGCGCGAGCGCGCGGGGCCAGCAGTCGTCGTCCACCAGGTCCAGATCCCGTACGGCGACGATCTCGGTGGCGACCGGCGGCACCGGTGTCTCCGGCAGCCGGTCGAGCACGTCCTCGCACCACACGTCGACCGCGTCCAGCAGACCCGCATCGTCGGGCTCGGCGTAATCCCCGTCGCGGGGCTCCAGTTCATCGGGGTCGAGAACCACATCCGTGGCCCGTACGAGAGAGAAGTTCGCCAGCACACCGCACGCGGCCAGCGGCTGCTCGCCCCACCGTCCGGCCAGCTCGCCGTCGCAGAGCGCCAGCTCGTCCTCGCGCATCACCGAGGCGAACGGGCTGCCCGGCAGTACCAGTTCGCCCGCCGGCGCGAGCTCGCCCTCGTCGTCCGGCAGCGCCAGCGCGCCCAGCCACGGTTCGTCCCCGGGCTCGATGCCCGCATCCCGTACCAGCGCCAGCACCGTCTCGGCGAGCTCGTCCGCGTCCAGCGCGGCACCGTCCCCGACGCCGTCGTACCAAACCTCGCCGGTGTCCAGCGAACCGGCCACCGCCGCCCGCACCTGCGGCGTCGTCAGCACGGCGCGCGGCGTCGCGGGCAGCGCGCCCAGCTTCTCCAGGAGCGGGTGCGCGGCCTCCGGGTGGACCACCTTCAGCCCGAGCCGCGCCAGGTGGGGCGGAGTCTCGGCCAGCGGCAGCAGCGTCTGGCGGGGCCCGATCGTCGTACGCCCGTCGGCGAGCGGCACCGGAAGCCCGGTCAGCCGGTCCGGGTCGACCCCGGCGAGACTGTCGTACAGCCGCTGCCACCAGGCGGGCTCACGCTCAAGACCCGCGAGCCGGTCGATCGCCTCGGTCAGCGGCACCCGCGCCACACCGAGCGTGCGCAGCTCCACGCGGCGCTCGAGACCCGCGGGCAGCAGGCTCGGCAGCACCTCGGCCAGCACCCGGACGGTCTCCACGCCCGCACCCTCCAGGACCTCCGCCTCGATCGGCCGCAGCCCGGCGGAGACATTCTCACGGTCCGGCAGCCCGGTGTCCCCGGACCACTCGCCGGACACATCGCGGGGCGCCGCCGCCTCCAGGAAGGCCGTACGCGGCAGCAGCTGAAGGATCGCCGCCCGCAGCGCGCCGTCCAGCTCGCCCTTGCCCAGCGCCCCGGGCACCAGGTCGATGGTGCCGACGGTCACCGGCTGCCAGCTGCCGAGGAGTTCGGCGTACGCCTGCGCCGCCTTGCGCACCAGGAAGTCGGTGAGCGGCCCGGGCGCCGGGTGGCGGCGGGTGGTGTCCAGCGGCAGCGAGGCGATCAGCAGCGCGGGCACGCCGAGGGGTTCGTCGGTGGGCGTGGGCGCGTGCACCACGGGGGCGGTACGCGGCCGGGCCGGCGCGCCCTCCTCGTCGACGGGCACGGCCCAGGTGACGGTCCAGTACGGCCGCAGCCGCTCCTCGACGGGCCGGTCCGCGAGCAGCGCGGGCTCGACGGCGCCGCCGTGGCTCACCACCCGCCAGCGCCGGTCGCCCTGCTCGCTGTCCTCGATATGGACATACGCCCCGTGCACGGAGCGCCTCAACACCCTTGCGCCGCCCGGGGTTTCGACGACGATCTCGGTCAGGCCGGTCAGCGTGAGCAGGAGCGCGTCATCGATCCCGGCGAGCAGCCGCCCCGCCAGATCGACCGCGGCGCCGTCCCGCAGCGGCAGCACGACCACCGTGTCGTAGCCCTCGGGAGCCGTGCCCTCGGCGGGCAGCGGCAGCCGCAGCAGCGGTACGTGCCCGTCGCGGCGGCGCAGCTCGTCGCCGAGCCCGGGGCTCCCCTGGGCCGCCTGCCTGGCCAGTCCCCCGGCCTCGGCCAGGGACCAGCGCACGCCTCCGTGCCTGCCGATGACGGCGGGCTCGTCGCTCACCGCGAGGACGGCCGCGAAGCCGACACCGAAGCGGCCGACGGCGGCCTCGTGGCCCTCGCGCTTGGCCGATGCCCGCAGCGTGCTCAGCGATTCGACACCGGTCGCGTCGAGCGGCGCGCCGGTGTTCGCGGCGGCGAGGACGGCGGGCTCGTCACCGGTACCGGGCCGCAGGGTCAGCCGGAGGCGGCCCGGTACGCCGGCGCGGGCCGCGGCGTCCGCGGCGTTCTGCGCGAGTTCGACGACGAGGCGGTCGCGGTAGCCGCCGAGGGCCAGATCCTCCTCGGCGTTGGCGTCCTCACGGAAGCGGGCGGGACTGGCCCCCCACGCGTCGAGCACCCCGCGCCGCAGCCGCGCCGTCCCGAACGGGTCGGCCCACTCGGTCGTCCTGACGCTCACGCTGTGACTCCGCTCTCTCCGGTCGGCCCGCAGTCTGCGTGCGGACCGTGGGTCACCGTCCGCGACCCACGTACCGCCTGCCCACTGTCGACCCATCCACTGCTCATGCGGCCGAAGGTACCGCGAACGGCGGGCTCAGCACCGCGCGGGAACACGAGAGCCGTCCGGAGCGGACTACGAGTGGCCGAGATCCTCCGACTCGCCCTCCGGCTCCGAGGAAACCGAACCGCTGTCACGGGCCGGACGCAGCAGGAACTCGTCCGTGCCCATCGAGTCGAAGACATGCGGCGCCGGCTTCGGCGGCTTCGGCATCACAGCCGCCTCGGAGTGCGCGCCACAGCCGTACGACAAGGACACGACACGCCCGTCCGCCGGGGAGAACTCGTTCGCGCAGATACCGAAGGCCTGCCGCAGGGAGCCCGCCAGCGGAACGAGGAAACCGCAGCTCGCACAGGTCGCGGGGGCCGCCTGCGCCATGGGGGTCTTCGCGCCGAAGGACTCGTCCCAGCGGTCCGCCGCGACGTGCAGCCCGTACCGGGACAGCACGCGGGCCCGGCGCATGCCGAGCTCCTCCGCGACCGAGGCGATCGCCCCGCGGCCGTTGGCGATGCTCGCATCGATGGGCCTGCGCTCGGTGAGTTCCGCGTCCTCCGCCTCGACCCGCTCGGCCAGGTCGTGGGACGGCGGCACGGTCTCGGCGATCACGGAATTCGGCGGGGGCACGTCCTCGCCCGTGAAGCCGGGCTCCAGCCGCAGATCCTCCGCCTCGGTGGGCAGCAGATCGCCGGGGCCCAGGTCGCCGGGCCGCAGCCGCTCGCTCCACGGCACCCACTCGGGCGCGAGCAGCGAATCGGGGCCCGGTAGCAGGACTGTCTCGTCCAGCGTGACGGTCTTGGCGCGGGAGGCCCGTGTGACCGTCACCGCCCAGCGCCAGCCGCGATATCCGGATTCCTTGGCCTCGAAGAAGTGCGTGACGACGCGGTCACCCTCCGAGACAACGGATACATGCTCGCCGACCACCCCAGGGGCCGCGGCCTCCTCGGCCGCCGAACGGGCGAGATCCACCGCCTCGGCGCACAGGCGGTCGGGGGTTCGGCTTCGCGTCGTCACTGCACTCACAGGTCTCGCTTCTCTCCTACGCCGTCTCACGGGTGCGCCGGCCGATTCGCGAGGTACGGGCCGCAGGCGGAGCGGACCAGGGGGCCGCATCGACGTCCGCGCCCAGACCAACCTGTCTCGGGCACACCTAACGTCATCCATTCTGCGGGATGCCGAAGAGGCGCGCGGCCGAGAACTACCGCCGGTGGCGCGCTACGCACGCTACCCCCTCCGCCGCTCAACGCCCACCTGCCCGCCCCAACAAGGGGCGAACAACGGCGCATCGCGGTTCGCCCCGGCAGGGCTTGGGGCACTATGACGGGGTGGCAGCCGTCAGGTCGTCCGAAGGAGTCGGTGCGCTCAGAAGAGCAGGCCGGACGGTCGGCCGTGCCCTGCATCTGCCCTTCACCGGGACGGCGCGCGGTATCCGAAAAGCGACCCATGCGCATGGCGCGGGCGAGTCGGGGCTCGGCAAGCTGATCGAGCTGCATGCCGTGAACGGCGCCGGCGACGTCATGATCACCGTCGCGCTGGCGTCCACGGTCTTCTTCTCCGTACCGACGGACGAGGCGCGCGGCCGTGTCGCGCTCTACCTCGCCATCACGATGGCGCCCTTCATCCTGCTGGCCCCCGTCATCGGACCGCTTCTGGACCGCATCCCGCACGGCCGCCGCGCGGCTATGGCGGGCGCGATGCTCACGCGCGCGGTGCTTGCGGTGACCATGTCGGGCGCGGTGGCGACGGGTGGCCTTGAGCTGTACCCGGCGGCACTGGGGGTGCTCGTCGCGTCGAAGGCGTACGGCGTGGTGCGCAGCGCGGTCGTGCCGCGGCTGCTGCCGCCGAAGTTCTCCCTGGTGAAAGCGAACTCCCGGGTGACGCTGGCGGGGCTGCTCGCGACGGGTATCGCGGCACCGATCGGGGTGGGGCTGCAGAAGGTCGGCCCACAGTGGCCGCTGTACGGGGCGTGCGCGCTGTTCCTGCTCGGCGGGTACTGGGCGTTCACGATGCCGCCCAAGGTCGATTCGGCGAAGGGCGAGGCCAAGGCGCACATACTGACGCATGGCGAGAAGAAGCCCAGCCTGCGTACGGTCGGGCCGTCCGTGCTGCACGGGCTGCAGGCGAACGCCGCCTTCCGCGCGCTCTCCGGCTTCCTGATCTTCTTCCTGGCGTTTCTGCTGCGCGAGCATCCGCTGCCCGGGCAGAGCGCGGCCGTGTCGCTCGGGATAGTGGGTGTGGCGGCCGGCGTCGGCAACGCGCTCGGCACGACGGTCGGAGCCTGGCTGAAGGCCCGTGGCCCGGAGATGATCATCGCCACGGTGCAGGCGGTGGTACTGGCCGCGGCGATCGCCGCGGCGGCGTTCTTCGGCGCGGGCATGGTGGCGGTACTGGGCGCGACCGCGGGTCTGTGCCAGGCGCTGGCGAAGCTGTCCCTGGATGCGCTGATCCAGCGGGACGTGCCGGAACAGGTGCGCACATCCGCGTTCGCCCGCTCCGAGACGCTGCTCCAGATGGCCTGGGTGGCGGGCGGCGCGATCGGCATCTCGCTGCCGCTGAACGGAACGCTGGGGATGTCGGTCGCGGCGGGAATCGTCGCGCTCGGCGCGCTGACATCGGTGAGGGGCCTCCTGACCGCGGCCCGCCACGGCAGCAGGCCCCGTGCCCGGGTGGCGTGAGCAGCGGTACGCCGTGGCCACGTGCCGGTGCCGCGGCCGTACGCCTCTGCCGTTCACGCGCTCCTCGGCCCGCTGTCCTCAGTCAGGGGCCGAATCCGCGGCCCGTCCGGCGATCCCGCGCGGCACGCCGCACCCGGGCGTCGCGGGGCGCGAGGGGCCCGATAGCCTTCGGACCATGACCGTTGCGTTCTTCTCGGGCAAGCGCCGCCGGGCCGCTGCCGCTCTCGGTGCCGTCTCCGCCGGGCTCCTCGTACTCTCCGCCTGCGACAAGCCGACGCCGCTCGCGACCGTGACGGTCGGGACGGACTCGGTGCACACAGAGGCGACCTGCTACAACGACGGCAAGCCCATCAAGGAGTCCTTGATCCAGGCCTGCCTGAACAAGAAGGCCGACAAGGTCGTCAAGGTCTCGATGGACGACAAGGTCCGCTTCGGCGTCGACCCTGAGATCGCGGACCACGGCTGGACGCTGTTCATCGGCGGCCAGCAGGCCGAGCAGGAGCCGTACAAGAAGTCGTACCGGACCATCCCCGGCAACGCCTTCTTCTCCTCGCAGACCGGTGAGACCACGAACAAGGCGCAGGTCAGCATCGTCGAGACCAACGGCAAGAAGCTCGTTGGCATCTGGCACTTCCAGCTCGAAAAGGACTCCTGACCCGAAGGACCGTGCCGTGCGCGTACTGGTGGTGACCGCGGTGGCGGCGGAGGCGGACTCCGTCGCCGCGGGGCTCACCGCTCCCGTACTCGGCACGCGCCGGCTACCCGGCGGGTACGCGCTGTCCCGATACGGCACCGTGGACGTGCTCGCCGCCGGTGTCGGACCCGCCGCCGCCGCGGCCGGCACCGCCACCGCGCTCGCCCTGGACACCTACGACCTGGTCGTCTCCGCCGGAATCGGCGGCGGCTTCCAGCCTGACGCCCCCATCGGCGCGCTCGTCGTCGCCGACGCGATCGTCGCCGCCGATCTCGGTGCCGAGACCCCCGAGGGCTATCTGCCCGTCGACGAACTCGGCTTCGGCCGCAGCATTCACCGTCCGCCGGCCGCGCTGTCCAAGCGGACGGCCCAGACGCTCGACGCCGTGTACGCGCCCGTCCTCACCGTCTCCACCGTGACCGGAACCGCCGCCCGCGCCGCCGAGCTGAGGAATCGTCACCCGCACGCCGCCGCTGAGGCGATGGAGGGCTACGGCGTCGCGGAGGCCGCGGCCGCCCACGATGTACCGGTCCTCGAAATCCGCGCGGTCTCCAACGCCGTCGGCCCCCGCGACCGCGCCGGCTGGCGCATCGGCCAGGCACTGGACTCGCTGGGGTACGCCTTCCAGCTGCTCAACCCACTCCTCGAGGAGTCGCCGTGACCCTGCAGATCGCGTACTCGCCCTGCCCGAACGACACCTTCGTCTTCGACGCCCTCGCGCACGGCCGGGTGCCCGGCGCGCCCGCCCTCGACGTGACCTTCGCGGACATCGACATCACCAACAGCATGGCGGAGCGCGGCGAGTTGGACGTGCTGAAGGTCTCGTACGCCGTACTGCCGTGGGTCCTCGACGAGTACACGCTGCTGCCCTGCGGCGGCGCGCTCGGCCGCGGCTGCGGTCCGCTGGTGCTCACGAAGCAGCCCGGCACCGATCTCACCGGGAAGACGGTCGCCGTGCCGAGCGAGCGCTCGACCGCGTATCTGCTGTTCCGGCTGTGGGCCGCGGACATCGTCCCGGGCGGAGTCGGCGAGGTCGTCGTGATGCCGTTCCACGAGATCATGCCGGCCGTGCGCGACGGCAAGGCGGACGCCGGACTCGTCATCCACGAGGCGCGGTTCACCTACCAGAACTACGGACTGCACTGCCTCGCCGACATGGGCGGGCACTGGGAGTCGACGACCGGCCTGCCCATCCCGCTGGGTGCGATCATCGCCAAGCGGTCGCTGGGCACCGAGATCCTGAAGCGGCTGGCCGATTCCATCCGCGCCTCGGTGCGGATGGCGTGGGACGACCCGGAGGCCTCGCGGCCGTACGTACTCGAGCACGCCCAGGAGATGGATCCTGCCGTGGCCGACCAGCACATCGGGCTCTACGTCAATGAGTTCACCGCAGACCTCGGCGCCGACGGGCACGCGGCGGTACGCGGACTGCTCACACGCGCCGCGGCCGAGGGACTCGTACCGCCCCTCGGCCGCGATGCGCTCAGCTTCGTACAGCCACTCCCGTGACCGTCTAGACGTCCAGCTGGTCCGCCACCGCCCGCAGCAGGCCCGCGATCTTCTTGCCATGCACCTTGTCGGGGTACCGGCCGCGCTCCAGCATCGGCGTGATGTTCTCCAGCAGGGTCGTCAGGTCCTGCACGATGGACGCCAGCTCGTCGGGCTTGCGACGCTGAGCCGCTGCCACGGACGGGGTCGGGTCGAGAACTGTCACGGAAAGCGCCTGGTCACCACGTTGTCCTGCCACGACGCCGAACTCGACGCGCTGGCCGGGCTTGAGCGCGTCGACCCCCGTGGGGAGCACCGACGAGTGAACGAAGACGTCGCCGCCGTCGTCGCGGGAGAGAAAGCCGAAGCCCTTCTCGCTGTTGAACCACTTGACCTTGCCGGTAGGCACGTCTGTCCTCGTCCTCGTACTCGTTGGGGCGCTGGCGGCACCTGAACCCGGGTGCCGAAAAACGGCTCTGGATAGCACTACAGCGGGTCGTCTGACCCGCCACCCCCAAGGCTAATGGTCCAGGGGCTGGTGACAAGACGTCGCCGGACGGTTCCTCCGCGCAAGGAACTACCCTGGCCGGATGACTGCTACTCCTCCCGCACCCGGTGACGGGCTGGTGCGCGTCGGCGCGATCGTTTTCATCGTCGGCGCTGTGGCCACTCTGGTCACCGTGGCCCCGCTGTTCCTGGGCACCGAGCCCTTTCCCCCGATCGCGTACGCGGTCTGCATGCTGATGGGCGTGGGGTTCCTGATCGCCGCGGCGGGTGTGCTGCGCTCGATCGCCGCGCAGCGCCGACAGGCCGGATCCGCGCTCTAGAACACGCCCTGATCCCGGCTGTAGCCGCGCAGCCAGTCCGGGAACGCCGTCAGGTCGTCCAGGATCACGTCCGCGCCGGCTTCGCGCAGTTCCGCCGCGTCGCACGGGCCGGTCGGCACGGCGACCGAGAGCGCCTCGGCCGAGTGCGCGCCGCGTACGTCTCCGGTGTGGTCGCCGACGTACACAGTGGCGCCGTGCTCACGCAGTGCCTCCGCCTTGGCCTCCGCCCACAGCCAGCCGATGGCCTCGTCCGGGTCGATGCCCAGGTGGGCCAGGTGGAGTCTGGCGTTCGGCTCGTGCTTGGCGGTGACGACTATGGCGCGGCCGCCGAGCTCCTGGACGGCGGCGACGGCCTCGCGGGCGCCGGGCAGGGCGAGAGTCGGCTCGATCGCGTAGGTGGGATAGATCTCGCGGTAGCGGTCGCCCATCTCCTGGATCCGCTCCTGTGGGTACCAGTGGGCCAGCTCCAGTTCGAGGGGCGGCCCGAGCCGGGTGACGGCCAGGTCGGCGTCGATCCACACCCCGGTCTCGGCCGAGAGCGCGCGGTAGGCGGCGTGGATACCGGGCCGGGAGTCGATCAGCGTCATGTCGAGGTCGAAGCCGACCGTCAGCGGATGCGTAGCCATAGGGGCCATTGTGCCCATCCGGCCGAGCAGGTCCGATGCCTGGACCCGGCCGGCCTCACCGACCCCGGAACCGGCTCGTCCTGGAGCGGAACACACACGGTGAAGAAGGGCATGGCCCCGTCCAGGGGCCCGACGCGCCCAAGCGCTTCGTCGTTCTGAGTCACCTCCTGCGCGCCCGCCACACCAGGTAGAGGGCGGAGGCGACAGCCGCCCCCTTCACCACCCACGGCCAGGTCCCGGTGAGCGCGTCGCGCATCCCGTCCTTCGGGATCGGTTCGCCCCAGCGGCCGTTCACCCGGCCCCACAGCCAGACCAGCCCGCCCACCGCGACCGCTCCCGGCAGGCCGGCCACGGCCCATTTCGCCTCGGCGCGGGACAGCCTGCGCGAGGCGTACGCGAGGAGCCAGCCGCCGCCGAGCGCGAGCCAGGAACCGAGGACGGCGCCGGCGACGAGGAGCGCGGCGGCGAGCAGCAGGAAGGGGTTGGCGAGGCCCGTCCGTACGGACCGCGGACCGGCATCCGCGGTACGGCGGCCGAGCCGCGGAAGCCACCGGCGCGGTTCGGCCGCCGCCTCCACCGCGACGTCGTCCTCGTACTCCTCCTCGTACTCCCCCTCGTACGTGTCCTCCCTGTCCTCGGCCTCCTCCGCGCGACGCGCCAACTCCTCCTTGGACGGCGGGGGTTTGAGTATTTCCGGGATCTCCACACCGCCGACGAACCCGGCGACGCTCTCCCCCGCGCCGAACGGCCCCGGCTCGATCCGCCACCAGTCGGGCTCGCTGCCGGACGGGCCGAGCTCGTCCATCCCTGCGAGATGGGGCGGCGAAGCACCGGGCGTCATCCGCGGGCCGTCCACAGCCCCGGGTCCCTCCTGTGCCGGTCCCGGTGCCGGCGGCGACTTGCGCGGTCTCGGGATCCGGCGGCGCACGCGCTGCTCCGGTACGGCGGCCTGCGGCACGGCCGGCTGCGGCTTCGGCACCGAACCGCCGCCGTCCTCCGACGCGGCCGCGACCACTTCGTCCGGCGAACCGAGCCGGCCGAGGATACGGCGTACGGCGGCCGGGCTGTCGCTGCCGAACCCGGCCCGCTGCCGGTCGATCTCGCTGCGCAGCGTGGACACCAGCCGCATCCGGGTGCCGGACGGCAGCTGATACTGCTGCGCCAGGTCGCCGACCCGGCTCAGATAGTCGTAGACGAGCTGGTCGCTCTCGATCCCCACCGGCGTTCCCCTGACGTTCCCTGCCGGGCCGCCCTGTCTTCCCGGGCCCGCCCTGTCCCCGACGGTAGCGCTCCAGGCACTACCGTGGGGCGGATGGGGACCATGCCCGAAGGAAGCAGTCCGAGCAGTCCGCGCACGCTCGCCGAAGCCCTGCGCAGCCGCGGCGACGAGGAGCTCGCCGCACTGCTGCGCGCCCGCCCCGATCTGCTGAACCCCGTGCCGAACGACCTGGGGCAGCTCGCCACCCGCGCCGGCACCCGCGCCTCCGTCGTACGCGCCCTGGAACGTCTCGACCGGTTCACGCTGCAGACCGCCGAGGCGCTGGCCGTAGCCCCCGACCCCGCGCCGTACGACACCCTGCGCGCGCTGCTGACCGGCTACGAGGGCGACGCGGAGATCGAGGCGGCTCTGCCGCACGCGGTCGCCGTGCTGCGCACGCAGGCCCTGATCTGGGGCGGCGACGACCGGCTGCGGCTGGTGCGCACCGCGCGCGAGCTCCTCACGCCGTCTCCCACCCGTCCCTCGCCGACCGGCCTGGGGCCGACCGTCGCCGAGGCCACCGCCGGGATGTCGCCGACCCGGCTGCAGGAGATCCTGGCGGCCGCCGGGCTGCCGTCTTCGCACGACCCGGTCTCCGCGGTCGCCGCGCTGACCTCGCTGTTCACGGACCGAACGCGGATGGAGGCGCTGCTGGACACCGCACCGCCCGATGCGCTGACCGTCCTCGACCGGCTGGTCTGGGGCCCTCCGTACGGAGAGGTGACGGCCAACCCCACTCCGCCGGTGCGGTGGCTGCGGGACCGCGGGCTGCTGCTGCCCGCGTCCCCGCGCACGGTCGTGCTGCCGCGCGAGGCCGCGCTGCATCTGCGGGCCGGCCGCGCGCATCGCTCTCCGGAGCCGGTGCCGCCGCCGGTCACGCCGGCCGCGACCGCGTCGATCACCGCCGGCCGTCCACAGGTTGTGGAAAGTACGGCGGCGGGCCAGGCATACACCGCGCTCTCGACGGTCGAGGACCTGCTGAAGGACTGGCACGAGGGCGGTCCTGCGATGCTCAGGTCCGGCGGTCTGTCGGTACGTGACCTCAAGCGCACGGCCACCGCGCTGGACACCACCGAGCAGATGGCCGCGTTCTGGCTCGAACTCTCTTACGCGGCAGGACTGTTGGCGTCCGACGGCGAGGCGGACGAGCGGTACGCGCCGACACCCGCGTACGACGAGTGGCTGACCCTCCCGTCGGCGGAACGGTGGTCGCTCCTCGCCACGGCCTGGCTCACGGCGACCCGCACACCGGGCCTGGTCGGCAGCCAGGACACCAAGGGCCGTACGCTCTCCGCCCTCGGCCCGGATCTGGACCGCTCGGCGGCACTGGAGGTCCGCCGCCGGGTCCTCGACCTCCTGGCCGCACTCCCGGAGGGCACGGCACCCGACCCGGAGACGCTGCTGGCCCGGCTGCGCTGGGAACGCCCGCTGCGGGGCGGCGGCGCGGCGGGCCAGGATGCGAACGCGGCCCGGAACGCGGTGGGCGGCGGCCCGACCGATCTGCGCTCGCGGATCGCGGCGTGGACGCTGATGGAGGCCGAGGTGCTGGGCGTCACGGGACGCGGGGCGCTGTCGACGCACGGCCGGGTGCTGATGGGCGGCGCGGGCCCGGCGGGGTCGGGTGACGGCGCCCGGGCGCCGGCCGGCGCCGGGCAGACCGGGGCCCCTTCGCCCGCGGGAACGGCCGCGGCGGGCGTCGGAGCCGGCGCCGAGGCGGATACGGGGACAGGCGGCACGTCAGGCGCCGGCTCCGTCCGCCAAGCCCCCTACAACGCCCCGTACGACGCCGTGTCGCCCGCGTCGCCGGCCTCGCCGGCCGAAAGCGCGTCCGGTGGAAGCGGCACTCACGGCACGGCCACACCCGGCTTCACCGGCGAGCCCGACATGCACGCCGCCGCCCGCGCCCTCGCGCCGCTCCTCCCCGCGCCGCTCGATCATGTCCTCCTGCAGGCCGACCTCACGGCCGTCGCCCCCGGGCCCCTGGACCGGCCGCTCGCCGAGACCCTCTCCGTGCTCGCCGACATCGAGTCCAAGGGCGGCGCGACGGTCTACCGCTTCACGCCCGGCTCCGTACGCCGCGCACTCGACGCCGGACGGTCCGCCTCCGATCTGCACACCTTCCTCGCCACCCACTCCCGCACCCCGGTGCCGCAGCCGCTCAGCTACCTCATCGACGATGTCGCCCGCCGGCACGGCCATCTGCGGGTCGGCTCCGCCTCCGCCTACGTACGCTGCGACGACGACGCGCTGCTCGGCGAGATCCTCGCCGACAAGCGGTCCCAGGGCCTGCGGCTGCGCCGGCTCGCCCCCACCGTGCTGGCGGCGCATGCCGATCCCGCCACACTCCTCGACGGGCTGCGCGCCATGGGCTACGCGCCGGCCGCCGAGTCCGCGCAGGGCGATGTGCTGATCACCCGCGCCCATGCCCGCCGCACCCCGCCCCGTACCCCGCCCGTCCCGGTCCCGGACGGACCGCCCCTGCCCCACGGCACGCTGCTCGGCACCGCGGTGAAGGCGATCAGGGCGGGCGACCTCGCGGCCACCGTCGTACGCAAGCCCGTCCCGGAACCGGCCAGGAACGGCGAGCTCCCCCGTACGACCTCCGCCGAGACGCTCGCCACCGTGCAGGCCGCGGCGATGACCGGCTCCGCCCTGTGGATCGGCTACGTCAACGCGGACGGCGCGGCCAGCCAGCGCGTCATCGCGCCGGTGCGCGTCGAGGGCGGCTTCGTGACGGCGTACGACCACACCGCGGACGAGGTCCGTACGTACCCGCTGCACCGCATCACCGGCGTCGCGGAACTCGCGGACGACCCCGCCTGAACCGTTCCGCGAGCTTCGTCCGCGATGCCGTCCATCCCGCCCATGGGCGGGTACCGCCCCGCGCCCGGCGTGCCTTGCGCTCGCGCCTGCGCTCCTCCCGCTCCCGCTCCTCCCGCTCCAGCTCCGCTCGCTCCCGCCGCTCCAGCGCCCGGCGGCCCGGCTCGGCAAGGGTGTGGAAGCGATGTCCGATCCTTCGCCCCAGCAGGACGTACGCGATCAGCGCGCCACTGGTGTTCAGGATGACGTCGTCCACGTCGAAGGCGCGTCCCTCGACGATCGCCCCCTGCGCCATCTCCACGAGGATCATCACCAGAGCGGCCAGCACGACGACCCGGATCATCCGCAGTCTGCGCGGCACGAGCACCGGCAGGATCAGCCCGAACGGCGCTCCGAGCACCAGATTGCCGCCGACCTGCTTGCACGCGGCGAGGAAGGTGTAGTCCTCGGCGTACTGCCGGAGCGAGTGCCCCGGCCGGAGGTTGGAGCCCGCCACATCCGCCGACGCCGGCGAGGGCGTGAGGGTCAGTTTGGCCAGGACGGCGGAGAAGGCGACAAGCGCGACGAACCCCACCACCATGATCAGCACACGTAGGACGGTTCTGCCCCATGAGGCACGTGCCGGGGCTGTGCCGACCACTGCGTCTTCCGTTTCTGCAGTCATGTCTCCCCGGATGCCCCCGGACACCGCGGTCACGCAGCAGTGTTACGACGACACATGGCCCGTCTGCAGGGCCACCACGTGCCATCACCCAACCGCTCCGCACCGCCGCACCGGCACATGCGCGCACTCATCCCCTCCGGTCCCGCCGCTCCGTACGGCACACTGGAGGTTTGGCCGTACCGAAAGGCGCAGGTGTGAACGGACCCCTCATCGTCCAGAGCGACAAAACCCTCCTCCTCGAGGTGGACCACGAGCAGGCGGACGCCTGTCGGCGTGCCATCGCGCCCTTCGCGGAACTGGAGCGTGCCCCCGAGCACATCCACACCTACCGGGTCACCCCGCTCGGCCTGTGGAACGCCCGCGCCGCCGGGCACGACGCCGAGCAGGTCGTCGACGCGCTCGTGGCGTACTCCCGCTACCCCGTCCCGCACGCCCTCCTCGTCGATGTCGCCGAGACGATGGCCCGCTACGGCCGGCTCACCCTCTCCAAACACCCCGTCCACGGGCTCGTGCTGACCACCACCGACCGCCCGGTGCTCGAAGAGATCCTGCGGTCCAGGAAGGTCCAGCCGCTGGTCGGGGCCCGGATCGACCCGGACTCGGTCGCCGTGCATCCCTCCGAGCGCGGCCAGATCAAGCAGACGCTGCTGAAGCTGGGCTGGCCTGCCGAGGACCTCGCCGGTTACGTCGACGGCGAGGCTCACAGTATCGATCTGGACGAGACGGGCTGGGGGCTGCGCCCCTACCAGAAGCAGGCCGTCGAGGGCTTCTGGCACGGCGGCTCGGGTGTCGTCGTACTGCCCTGCGGCGCCGGAAAGACGCTGGTCGGAGCCGGTGCGATGGCGCAGGCGAAGGCGACGACGCTGATCCTGGTGACGAACACCGTCTCGGCTCGGCAGTGGAAGCACGAACTGGTGAAGCGCACCTCGCTGACCGAGGACGAGATCGGCGAGTACAGCGGTACGCGCAAGGAGATCCGCCCGGTCACGATCGCCACGTACCAGGTGCTGACGACGAAGCGGAAGGGGATCTATCCCCATCTGGAGCTCTTCGACTCCCGCGACTGGGGCCTGGTCATCTACGACGAGGTGCATCTGCTGCCCGCGCCGGTCTTCAAGTTCACGGCGGATCTGCAGGCCAGGCGTCGGCTCGGGCTGACCGCGACGCTCGTACGCGAGGACGGCCGCGAGTCGGACGTCTTCTCGCTCATCGGGCCGAAGCGTTTCGACGCGCCCTGGAAGGAGATCGAGGCGCAGGGCTACATCGCGCCCGCGGACTGTGTGGAGGTAAGGGTCAATCTCACCGACGCCGAGCGGCTCGCGTACGCGACCGCCGAGACGGAGGAGAAGTACCGCTACTGCGCGACGACCGAGACCAAGCGCAAGGTGACCGAGGCGCTGGTACGGAGGTTCGCGGGCCAGCAGATCCTTGTCATCGGCCAGTACATCGACCAGCTCGACGAGCTGGGCGAGCATCTGGACGCACCGGTCATCAAGGGCGAGACGTCCAACGCCCAGCGCGAGAAGCTCTTCGAGGCGTTCCGGCAGGGCGAGATCTCCGTGCTGGTCGTCTCCAAGGTCGCGAACTTCTCGATCGACCTGCCGGAGGCGACCGTCGCCATCCAGGTGTCGGGCACCTTCGGCTCCCGGCAGGAGGAGGCCCAGCGTCTCGGCCGGGTACTCCGCCCGAAGGCGGACGGCCACCAGGCCCACTTCTACTCGGTGGTGGCGCGGGACACGATCGACCAGGACTTCGCGGCGCACCGGCAGCGGTTCCTGGCGGAGCAGGGGTACGCGTACCGGATCGTGGACGCGGACGAGCTGCTGGCGAACGACTAGCCGGTCGGGAGGTTCGCGAGGATGGCGATCGTCGCGAGCCCGCTGACTCCGGAGCCAACCGCCAGCCAGCCGCGCGCCGCCCGGAAGCGGGGACGCGCGGGCAGCCCCCATGTCACCAGCAGCATGACCACCGCGGCGAGCCAGAAGACGGGTGCGGCGATGAGCGACTGGTTGAGCGCGTCCGAGCAGTGGTCGGGGCCGCAGCTGTCGGTGGCCATCGGCGAGAGCCCGACGAAGAACATGTCGATCATCAGCAGGGGGACGAGGAGGACGCCCGCGACGATCCGCACCACGACGGCCTTGCCGTCGTGTGTGCGCGGGTCGCGCGCCGGCGGCAGAGCGCCGGGGAGCCAGAGGCCGGGGGTCGTCCCGGTGCGGTTGGTCATGGACGACAGTCAACCTCCGGGCGTCCGGCCGGCACCTCCGGTGACGTACTCAGATCGTCCGTGCGCGGGTACTCACCGCGGGGCCCGGGGAGAGTGAGGGCGGGCGCGGTCCGCCAGCCCGCGAAGGCCAGCAGCGCCAGTCCAAGGAGCGGATAGGGCGACGCCAACGGCTGTTGCCACCAAGGCAGTTGGAGGTCCAGGCTGTCGCTGTGCGGGACCAGCCGGAGCGTGCGGACCACGAGGACCGCGGCCACCACCGCCGCGGTACGGGTCCGGCCCTCCGCGATCAGTACCGCCAGCAGCGGTACGCACCACACCCAGTGATGCGACGGGCTGACCGGCGAGACGAGCAGCGCGGTCGTGGCGGCGACCAGGACACCCCACTCCGGGGCGGCTCTGCGGGCGGTCCACAGGCCTGCGACCGCGGTGAGCGCGACGGCGAGCACCCAGGCCGCGCCCGGCTCCGAGGTGTGCAGCACCCGGGCGAACAGGCCTTGCAGCGACTGGTTCTCGACCGTCCAGGCGTGGCCTGCCCGGCCGGTCCCGAAGATGCGCCGGGTCCAGAATTCGGCGCTGGCGTGCGGGAGTACGAGTGCGCCCAGCAGCACCGTACCGGTGAAGGAGGCCAGGGCGGTGAGCCCTGCCCGTACCCGGCCGGTGATCAGGAGATGGACGATGAACACGGCTGCCGTCGGCTTCACTCCGGCCGCGACGCCGAGCGCGAAGCCCTTGCCGATGGCTTCCTCGTCCCGCGACAGATCCCACAGCACCAGGCAGACGAGTGCGAGGTTCAGCTGCCCGACGAGGAGGGTCTGGAAGACCGGTTCGAGCCAGAGGCCTGCGGCGATCGCGGAAATGACCAGCGGGGTCCGCGCCGGGAGCCCGGCGAACCGGCAGGAGAGGCGCACAAGCAGGGCGAGCAGAATCGCGTTCCCGGCGACGAAGACCACCTTGAGCGCCGGGACGGGCAGCCAGGTGGTCGGCACGAAGAGGATCGCGGCGAAGGGCGGAGAGGTGGCGGGCAGTGGCCACTCCGTGGCGGTGAATCCGTAAAGATCGGCGCCGTTGGCGACGGCTGCCCCCTCGACCCGGTACACGAGGGTGTCGGCCACGGGGATGCGCTGGGCGACGCAGAGCGCGATGAGCGCGGCGAGCGAGAGCGCCAGTGCGCCGACGGATACTGCGGTGAGTAAACGAGGGGTCACGTTCCGGTACTTCACGGCCGCGACCCTACTAGTGGATCAGCTGGAGCAGGTCGAGCGGGCCGGGCAGGTCAAGCAGATTGAGCAGGCCGGACAGGTGGATCAGGTCGGTCGGAGCTCCTCAGCGGCGGGCGGACTCCGGCCTCCTCGGCGTACTCACCGAGGACGGCGACGCTGAAGACGGCGCCGGCGAAGACCTTGACCGCGCGGAGCGCGTTGCCGACATGGTGCGGGGAGTGGGGGGCGGCGCCGGTGGCCGTGGCGCCGTGACCGGGGTGGGGGACGTGGCCTGGGGTAAAGGTTGCAGTACTCATGTCTCCATGATGGTTTCCGGGCCTGCTCCTCGCATCGGACCACGGACCGAACCGTGAGACCGCTCGCGTACGACTCCAGGCATACGTCATCCCCTACGGGGAGGACGGCGGCGGCTCCTCCCCGGTGAAAAACCATTCGCCCGCGATCCGCGCTCTGACTACAATCGCCCGTCTTGCCCGCCTCCCCTGGGGAGCGCCGCCGCCCGGACGGAAACCGGCCGGTCCGCCATGCCGTGATCCCTGCCGTGCCCCGTGCCGGGATCCATGCCGTGATCCTGATCCACGCCGTAGCCGCCGGAGGCAACCCGTGCCCGCGCACGTCCCTGAACCCGCCGACCCCAGCTCCGCAGACCCCGACTCCGCCGACCCGCTCGGACGCGAGCGCGCCCATCTCGCCGATTCGCGTGCCGCGCTGCGCGCGATGCGCGAGGACGTCCAGGCACTCGATATCCGCGATGTCACCGCGAACTGGGTCAACGCCGCCGTCCTGGGGGCGCAGATCGAGGAGCGCATCAAAGCGCTCGCCGACTTCTCCCACACGCCGCTCTTCTTCGGCCGGCTGGACTATCTGCGTACGGTCGGCGCGGAACAGGCGGAGGGTGCGGCGGGAGAGCGCTTCTACATCGGCCGCCGCCATGTCCACGACGCGGACGGTGATCCGATGGTCATCGACTGGCGCGCGCCCGTCTCGCAGCCGTTCTACCGGGCGTCGAAGAAGGACCCGCTGGACGTCGGCCTGCGGCGGCGCTTCGGCTACACGGGCGGCGACCTCACGGCGTACGAGGACGAGCATCTGTCCGACCCGGCCACCGAGACGTTTTCCGGCTCGGCCGGCGGGCATCGGACGAGCAAGCTGCTCCAGGCCGAGATCGAGCGCCCGCGCGTCGGCCCGATGCGGGACATCGTCGCCACGATCCAGCCGGAGCAGGACGAGATCGTACGGTCCGGGCTCGGCGGCACGGTGTGTGTCCAGGGCGGTCCGGGCACCGGAAAGACGGCGGTGGGCCTGCACCGGGTGGCGTATCTGCTGTACGCGCACCGGGAGCGGCTGGCGCGGACCGGGACGCTGGTCATCGGACCGAACCGTTCCTTCCTCCACTACATCGAGCAAGTGCTGCCCGCGCTGGGAGAGTTGGAGGTCAAACAGTCGACGGTCGACGACCTGGTGGCCCATGTGGAGGTACGCGGCACGGATACGGCGGACGCGGCGGTCATCAAGGGCGATGCCCGGATGGCTCAGGTGCTGAGCCGGGCGGTCCGCGCCCATGTGACCATGCCGGCCGAGCCGCTGATGGTGGTGCGCGGCTCGCGGCGGTGGCGGGTGCCCGCGTACGAACTCCAGGAGATCGTGCGGGAGTTGCTCGACCGCGACATCCGCTACGGCGCGGCGCGCGAGGCTCTTCCGCAGCGGCTCGCGCATGCGGTCCTGGTCCGGATGGAACAGGCCGGCGAGGCGCCGGACGACCGGGTGCAGGACGCGGTGGCGCGCAATCCCGCGGTGAAGGCGGCGGTGAAGGCGGTGTGGCCGCCGGTCGACCCGGCGAAGCTGGTGCTGCGGCTGCTGTCCGACGCGGAGTTCCTGGCCGAGCACGCGGAGGGGCTGCTGACTGCCGACGAGCAGAAGACGGTGCTGTGGGCGAAGCCGGCGCGCAGCGTGCGGGCCGCCGCATGGTCTTCCGCGGATGCCGTGCTGATCGACGAGGCGAACGATCTGGTGCAGCGCACGCACTCGCTCGGCCATGTCGTGCTGGACGAGGCGCAGGATCTGTCCCCGATGCAGTACCGCGCGGTGGGCCGGCGCTGCACGACGGGCTCGGCGACGGTGCTCGGCGATCTGGCACAGGGCACCACGCCCTGGGCGACGGCGAGTTGGGCCGACGCGCTCGGGCATCTGGGCAAGGCGGACGCGGTGGTGGAGGAGCTGACAGCCGGTTTCCGGGTGCCGCGCGAGGTGATCGCGTACGCCTCCCGGCTGCTGCCGCACATCTCACCGGGCCTGGCGGAGGTCCGGTCGGTCCGTGAGTCGCCGGGCTCGCTGGAGGTACGGAAGGTGACGGACGTCGCCGGCCTGGACCCGGCGGTGGTGAGGGCCTGTGCCGACTCTCTGCGCCAGGAGGGCTCGATCGGCCTGATCGCCGCGGATGCCCGCATCCCGGCGCTGGCCGAGGCCCTGACGGCGGCCGGCCACGCGTATCTGTCACCCGGCGACGAGACGACCGCCGAGTCCCGCCTCACCCTGGTCCCGGCGTCGCTCGCCAAGGGCCTGGAATACGACTACGTGGTACTGGACGAGCCCGCCGCGGTCGTCGACGGCGAGCCCGACGAGCGGACCGGCCTGCGCCGGCTGTATGTGGCCCTGACCCGGGCCGTGTCGGGCCTGACCGTGCTGCACGCCGCCCCGCTGCCCGCGCAGCTCGGCAGCTAGGGCGGGGCCACCCCGGCCTTGTCCGGCGCGCCCCCGGACGCCTGTCGGGCGTACCCTCGACCGCCGGACGGGGTGTTGTTCAGTCCCTGTCCGGCGGTCGAGGAGCGGGGGCTGAGCCCCGCGCTACGCGTCCAGCGCCTCCCGCCACTCCCGCACCGCCGGCGCAGCCACCGGGGCCGACCAGCCGCCCGGCCGGGCGGCGCCGCCGATATGGAACGCGTCCACGCCCGCCGACCGCAGCACCGGCACATGGTCCAGGCGCAGTCCACCGCCGACCAGGATCTGCGGTTCGTACGCCGGCTCTCCGCGCCGCGCCGCCTCCGCCAGCAGGGTCGGCAGGCCTTCGTCGACTCCGGCAGCCGACCCCGCCGTCAAGTAGGTGTCCAGGCCGGGCAGGTCCGCGAGCTGCTTGCGCAGGGCGTCGCGGTCCGCCGACCGGTCGATCGCCCGGTGGAACGTCCACCGGCAGCCGTCCAGTTCGGCGACGAGCCGCTCGACCGTGACGAGGTCGGGCGTGCCGTCCTCCTCCAGGAACCCGAGCACGAACTCGTCGGCGCCCTCGACGCGCAGCTCCCGTGCGGCACGTACCAGCGCGTCGACGTCACCCGCCGCGAACCCGTCGGCGAGGCGCAGCATCACGCGCAGCGGGATGTCGACGGCCTCGCGGATCCGGGCGTATGTCTCCCGGGTCGGGGTCAGCCCGTCCGCCGCCATGTCGGTGACGAGCTCGAGCCTGTCGGCCCCTCCGGACTGGGCGGCGACCGCGTCCTCGGCGTCGAGAGCGATCACCTCCAGGACTGCACGGTTACTCATGGAACCCCATTCCTCCAGGCAGACGGCTACGGCCCATACAGGTCTAGTCCAATACGCAGCCTAATGCGCATGTATGACGAACGCAGCCGTACCGGGCTTCCGCGCGGGGCTTTCGCACAGGATCACCACGTGCGTCGTATCCGGACGGGGGACAGACAGGACCCCGGACCGGATACCCGCCAGGAGGTACTTCAAGGCTCAGCCGCCCGGGCCGCCGCTTCCGGGCGCGCCGCCGCTGTCCTCCCCGGGCGGAGGCGCGGCCTCGGGCTTCCTGCTCGGGCTGTGCGTGCTGTGGGTCTTCAGGTTGTACGGGAGGAGCCGCCCGCCGTCATGCGGAAAGTCGTCCTCGTCCGGCTCGCGGACCTCTTCGATGTGCGCCGGGTGATCGGGCCGCTTCGGCTGCTCCTCGGGGCGCGGCGGGACCTGCTGCTCCCGTCGTCTGCCGTCCCACCACATGGCGCCCGCCAGGAGCGCGATGAGGAAGATTCCGAAGATGAAGGGAGCGGCTCCCTTCAGCTGCTCAGCGACCGCGATGTCGGAAACCGGGCTGTTCTGGGCGAACGTCAGGACGCTCATGATGTCTGCCTCCGCGGACCGGAATGGCACGCATACCCTTTCCCCCATTATCGCCCCTCACCACCACTTCAGCCGAAGAAGACCCAGCTCCTCGTCGTTCGCTCCAGGAGCGGCGGTGCCGTGCCCGCCGTCCGGCCGGGACAGCGGGCAAGGAGGGCGAAATGCTCGTCGGGGCGGGCGCGCCGCAGCGGATCGGGGCGTTCTAGAGTCGCCCCATGACCGACAACTCCGTGGACCTGCGCGCACGCTGGACCAAGACCCTCATCGCCGCCCGCCACGGCGCGAGCGCACCGGACCCGCTGCCGTACGCCGACGACCTGCTCACCCGCTGGTCGGAGCCGCAGCGCCGCTATCACACGGTCGATCACCTGGCGGCGGTGCTGAACCACATCGACGTACTGGAGGAGCACGCCGCGGATCCGGACCTGGTCCGCCTCGCGGCCTGGTTCCACGACGCGGTCTACCTCCCGGACCGCTCCGAAAACGAGGAACGCTCCGCCCGCCTGGCGGAACGCGCCCTCCCCGAGGCAGGGTTGACCCCCGCCGCCACCGCCGAGGTCGCCCGCCTGGTCCGCCTCACCGTCACCCACGCCGCCGAGGAGTCCGACGCCAACGGCCAGGTCCTGTGCGACGCGGATCTGGCCATCCTGGCGTCGGGTCCGGAGCCGTACGCCGCGTACAGCGCGGCGGTACGGGAGGAGTACGCCTTTGTCCCGGACGAGCCCTTCCGCGAGGGCCGCGCGGCGGTGCTGCGCCAGCTGCTCGGCCTGCCGCGACTGTTCCGCACGCCGTACGGGGAGCGGGAGTGGGAGGCGCGTGCGCGGCACAACCTGGCGACAGAGCTCAAGCTGCTGGCGTCCTGACCCGCGCGGGAGAGGGCACGGTGGCCGGGAGCGCACGGTGGCCGGGAGTGCCCGGCCCGGTCATCAGCCCTGCCGGGGCCGGGCAACCTTGCGTCTGCGCAGCCCCGCCTTCGTCAGCAGCACGACCACCTCGCGGCTGGACACCTCCACCGCGCCCGCCCGCACCGCATCGGCATACCGGTGCGACGGCACGTCGTAGTGGTCCCGCTCGAAGGCCCGCGGCGGGCAGCCGACCGATGCCGCGAACGCGTGCAGTTCCTCGTACGACACGTCGCTGACCAGGTGCGACCACAGCCGGCCGTGGCCCGGCCAGGTCGGCGGGTCGATGTACACCGTCACGAGAGGCCACCGACCGGCGCCACCACGACGCCCGCCTTGGCGCAGACCCAGTGCGGATCCGGGCCGAGCTCCGGTTCGACGTCCAGCGCGTGCGGGTCGCCGACGTCGCAGACCGGGCAGAGCGGCCATCTGCCGTACCGTTCGAGCAGCGCGTCCTGGACGTCCTGAGCCACCAGGCCCGCGATGTACTCGATGCCCTCCGGCCACTGTTCGACCCACCAACGGCGGTGCGTCACCGCGTCCTCGACCAGCGAGACGACCCCGGCGTCGGCCACATCCCGCGCGGCCAGGTCGGCGAGGACCAGCGCCCGCGCCGCGTGCAGTGCCTGCTCGAGAGGGTTCGCGTCGTCCATGAAGCCATTGTCACCCCACCCGTTGCGGCGACGGCCGGCGGTCCGCTCCCGGCCGCCGGTCCCCGCCGGGCCAAGGGGGGTTGACGATGAACGAACACCGAAAATATCTTTCAAGGGTGACCAATCCAGTGAAGGAAATTTTCAGCGGCGACGCTCCGCCCGCCCCTGCCGCACTCGCGGCCAAGGTCCGGACCCTCGCGCCGTCCATGACCCGCTCCATGCAGCGGGTCGCCGAAGCCGTCGCCGACGACCCCGCCGGCTGCGCGGCCCTCACGGTCACCGGCCTCGCCGAGCTCACCGGCACCAGCGAGGCCACGGTGGTCCGCACCGCCCGGCTCCTCGGCTATCCCGGCTACCGCGACCTGCGGCTCGCCCTCGCCGGGCTCGCCGCCCACCAGCAGTCCGGCCGCGCGCCCGCCGTCACGGCCGACATCGCCGTCGACGACCCCATCGCGGATGTCGTCGCCAAGCTCGCGTACGACGAGCAGCAGACCCTCGCCGACACGGCCGCAGGGCTCGACACCGTACAGCTGGGCGCCGCCGTGACCGCCGCCGCAACCGCCCGGCGTATAGACATCTACGGCGCCGGCGCGTCCTCCCTCGTCGGCATGGACCTGGCCCAGAAGCTGCTGCGCATCGGCCTGATCGCGCACGCCCACACCGATCCGCACCTCGCCGTCACCAACGCCGTGCAGCTGCGCTCCGGAGATGTCGCCATCGCCATCACCCACTCCGGCTCCACCGGCGACGTCATCGAGCCGCTGCGCGTCGCTTTCGACCGCGGTGCGACGACGGTCGCGATCACCGGCCGCCCGGACGGTCCCGTGTCGCAGTACGCCGACCATGTGCTGACCACCTCCACCGCCCGCGAGAGCGAGCTGCGGCCGGCCGCCATGTCGTCCCGCACCAGCCAACTCCTCGTCGTGGACTGCCTGTTCATAGGCGTGGCGCAGCGCACGTACGAGACAGCTGCCCCCGCTCTGGCCGCTTCGTACGAGGCGCTCGCCCACCGGCACAGCCCCCGCACCCGCACCCGCTGAGCACCTCGTCCCCGCCGAGCAGCCCGAACCCGCCCCCCACGGACCGAGAAAGCAGAGCCGCGCTTCATGACCTTCTCCTACGGTGAACTCCGCGCCGAGCTGGCCACCCTCACCACCGAGGCTTTCCGGCCCGAGCTCGCCGACATCGACCAGCTCCCCACCCTCGAGATCGCCAGGATCATGAACAGCGAGGACGAGACCGTCCCCGCCGCCGTCGCCGCGCAGCTGCCGCGGATCGCCGCCGCGATCGACGACACCGCCGGGCGGATGTCCCGCGGCGGCCGGCTGGTCTACGCGGGCGCCGGCACGGCCGGACGCCTCGGCGTACTGGACGCGAGCGAGTGCCCGCCCACCTTCAACACCGACCCGGCCGAGGTCCTGGGCCTGATCGCGGGCGGCCCGTCCGCCATGGTCAAGGCGGTCGAGGGGGCCGAGGACAGCAAGGAGCTGGCCGCCGCCGACCTGGACGCGCTGAAGCTGACCGCCGACGACACCGTGGTCGGGATCTCCGCCTCCGGCCGTACTCCGTACGCGATCGGCGCGGTCGAGCACGCCCGATCCCTCGGAGCGCTCACCATCGGCCTGTCCTGCAACGCGGACAGCGCACTCGGCGCGGCCGCCGACCACGGCATCGAGGTGGTCGTCGGCCCCGAACTGCTCACCGGCTCCACCCGGTTGAAGGCCGGTACGGCGCAGAAGCTGGTCCTCAACATGATCTCGACGATCACGATGATCCGGCTCGGCAAGACGTACGGGAATCTGATGGTGGACGTCCGCGCCTCCAACGAGAAACTGCGCGCCCGCTCGCGCCGGATCGTCGCGCTCGCCACCGGCGCGTCGGACGAGGAGATCGAGGCCGCCCTCGCCGCGACCGACGGTGAGGTGAAGAACGCCATCCTCACCATCCTCGGATCGGTCGACGGCCCCACCGCCGCACGGCTCCTGACGGAGAGCAGGGGCCATCTGCGCGCGGCACTGCAGTCCGCCCGCCCGTAACCACCGACCGAACATCCCCCGCAGCACGAACGTCCCCCCACAGCAAGGCACTCCGCACCATGGCAACAGACGCCCCGGACTCCCCCGCCTCCCCCGACGCCCCGGGCTCCCCGGGCTCCCCGGACAAGAACAGCGCCATCGCCGCCGCCATCCTCCCCCTGGTCGGCGGCGCCCGGAACATCACCACCGTCGCGCACTGCATGACCCGCCTCCGCCTCGGCCTGCGCGACCCCTCCCTCGTACAGGAAGAGGCCCTGAAGGCACTTCCCGCGGTCATGGGCGTGGTCGAGGACGACACGTACCAGATCGTGCTCGGGCCGGGCACGGTCGCCCGGGTCACCCCGCAGTTCGAGGCGCTCGTGGCAGCGGCCCCCAGGACCGCCGGTGACCTCGCCGATCGGGGCGCCGCCATCAAGGCGGCCCGGAAGGCGCGGAATTCGACGCCCTTCAAACTCTTCCTGCGCCGTATCGCGAACATCTTCGTCCCGCTGATCCCGGCCCTCATCGGCTGCGGAATCATCGCCGGACTCAACGGTCTGCTGACCAATCTCGGCTGGGCCCCGGCCGTGGTGCCCGCGATCGCCGCGATCGCCTCCGGCTTCATGTCGCTCATCGCGGTCTTCGTCGGCTACAACACCGCGAAGGAGTTCGGCGGTACGCCGATCCTGGGCGGCGCGGTCGCCGCGATCATCGTCTTCCCCGGCGTCGCGAAGATCACCGCTTTCGGTGTCCACCTCTCCCCGGGACAGGGCGGCGTCCTGGGCGCGCTCGGCGCGGCGCTGCTCGCGGTGTACGTGGAGAAGTGGTGCCGCCGCTGGGTGCCGGAGGCCCTGGACGTCCTGGTCACCCCGGCCCTCACCGTCCTCGTCTCCGGCCTGGTGACCCTCTTCGGCGTGATGTTCGTGGCCGGTGAGATCTCCACCGCCATCGGCGACTTCGCGAACCGGCTGCTGGCAGGCGGCGGCGCGGCCGCGGGCTTCGTCCTCGGCGGTCTCTTCCTGCCGCTGGTGATGCTGGGCCTGCACCAGGCGCTGATCCCGATCCACACCACACTCATCGAGCAGCAGAGTTATACGGTCCTGCTCCCGATCCTCGCGATGGCGGGGGCCGGCCAGGTCGGCGCGGCGGCCGCGGTCTACCTCCGGCTGCCCCGCAACACCTCGATCCGCAGCACCATCAGGTCCGCGCTCCCGGCGGGCTTTCTGGGCGTCGGCGAGCCGCTGATCTACGGCGTCTCGCTCCCGCTGGGCCGCCCGTTCGTCACGGCCTGCGTCGGCGGCGCGTTCGGCGGCGGCTTCGTAGGGCTGTTCAACATGCTGGGCGACAAGGTCGGCTCCACGGCGATCGGCCCCTCGGGCTGGGCGCTGTTCCCGCTGCTCGACGGCAACAAGGGCCCGGGCGAGACGATCGGGGTCTACGCGGCCGGCCTGCTGGTCGGTTACGTCGTGGGTTTCCTGGCCACGTACTGGTTCGGCTTCACCGGCCCGATGCTCCAGGAGCTGAACGTGGCTCCGGAGGAGTCCGTGTCCCCGGTGGCCTCGGGCTCCCCCGCCCCGCCGAAGGAGCCCGCGTCGGCCACGCCCTGATGCCCGTGCGCCCTTCGGGCGTGTCCTCGATCGCCGGACAATCACGCGCGTCCGGCGATCGAGGAGCGGGGTCCGGGGCGGAGCCCCGGCCCGGCCTACGCCGCCCCCGCCGCCTGCTCCTTGATCGTCACCCGTCCCTTGCTGATGACGGTCGGCCGAGGAGCCCTGCGCGCCGGCGCCGAGTCGTGCGTGACCATCACGAAGGCCAGGGTGTGCCCCTCGCACAGCCCCTCCAGCAGATCCATGATCTCGTCGCGCATCGACTCGTCGAGATTCCCGGTGGGTTCGTCGGCCAGCAGCACCGCGGGCCGCTCGACCAGCGCACGCGCGATCGCCACGCGCTGCCGCTGCCCGCCGGACAGCTCCCCGGGCAGATGCCCGTGCCGCTCCCCCGGTTCGGCACCTCGGGCACTCGGACACCCATGCCATCGCTCGCCCACCGACGCGGGGACCGGGGCGCCCGTCGTGCCCCCGCCTGCCGGGGATGTCAGGATGGCCCTATGACGACCAAGGTCTACTTCGACATCACCATCAATGACGCCCCCGCCGGGCGGATCAACTTCAACCTGTACGACGACGTCGTGCCCAAGACGGCGGAGAACTTCCGCGCGCTCGCCACCGGCGAGAAGGGCTTCGGGTACGAGGGGTCCTCGTTCCACCGGGTCATCCCCGACTTCATGCTGCAGGGCGGCGACTTCACCCGCGGTGACGGCACCGGCGGCAAGAGCATCTACGGCGAGAAGTTCGCCGACGAGAACTTCAAGCTCACGCACAACAAGCCGGGCCTGCTCTCGATGGCCAACGCCGGGCCGAACAGCAACGGCTCCCAGTTCTTCATCACCACCGTGCTGACGCCGTGGCTGGACGGCAAGCACGTCGTGTTCGGCGAGGTCGCCGACGAGGCCGGCATGGCCCTGGTCAAGAAGATCGAGAGCTACGGCTCGCAGAGCGGCCGCACCAAGGCCAAGATCACCATCTCGGGCTCCGGCGTCGCCTGACGTCTGCGGGACCTGAGCGGCCGAGAGGTCGCCGTGTGACCACGCGCTGAAACGCCCGAAGGCGGCACCCCTGTCAGGGATGCCGCCTTCGGTCGCGTAACCGGGCTTACCGAGCCGAGGCTCAGAAGTCCATGTCACCACCCGGCATGCCGCCGCCCGCGGGGGCACCGGCCTTCTCGGGCTTGTCGGCGATGACGGCCTCGGTGGTGAGGAACAGCGCCGCGATGGAGGCGGCGTTCTGCAGAGCAGAGCGGGTCACCTTCGCGGGGTCGATGATGCCCTCGGCGATCATGTCGACGTACTCGCCGGTCGCGGCGTTCAGACCGTGGCCGACGGCCAGGTTGCGCACCTTCTCGACGACGACGCCACCCTCGAGACCACCGTTGACGGCGATCTGCTTGAGCGGAGCCTCGAGCGCGAGCTTCACGGCGTTGGCGCCGGTCGCCTCGTCACCCTCGAGGTCGAGCTTCTCGAAGACCGAAGTCGCCTGGAGCAGAGCCACGCCACCACCGGCGACGATGCCCTCCTCGACGGCGGCCTTGGCGTTGCGCACCGCGTCCTCGATGCGGTGCTTGCGCTCCTTGAGCTCGACCTCGGTCGCGGCGCCGGCCTTGATGACGGCCACGCCGCCGGCCAGCTTCGCGAGGCGCTCCTGGAGCTTCTCGCGGTCGTAGTCCGAGTCGGAGTTCTCGATCTCGGCACGGATCTGGTTGACGCGACCGGCAACCTGCTCGCTCTCACCGGCACCGTCGACGATCGTCGTCTCGTCCTTGGTGACAACGACCTTGCGGGCGCGGCCGAGCAGGTCCAGGCTCGCGTTCTCGAGCTTGAGGCCGACCTCCTCGGAGATGACCGTGCCGCCGGTGAGGATGGCGATGTCGTTCAGCATCGCCTTGCGGCGGTCACCGAAGCCCGGGGCCTTGACGGCAACGGACTTGAAGGTGCCACGGATCTTGTTGACGACCAGGGTCGACAGGGCCTCGCCCTCGACGTCCTCGGCGATGATCAGCAGCGGCTTGCCGGACTGCATGACCTTCTCGAGGAGCGGCAGCAGGTCCTTGACCGAGCTGATCTTCGAGTTGACGATGAGGATGTACGGGTCGTCGAGCGACGACTCCATACGCTCCATGTCGGTGGCGAAGTACGCCGAGATGTAGCCCTTGTCGAAGCGCATACCTTCGGTGAGCTCAAGCTCCAGACCGAAGGTCTGGGACTCCTCGACGGTGATGACGCCTTCCTTGCCGACCTTGTCCATAGCCTCGGCGATGAGCTCGCCGATCTGGGTGTCGGCGGCGGAGATGGAGGCCGTAGAAGCGATCTGCTCCTTGGTCTCCACGTCCTTGGCCTGCTCGAGCAGCGCACCGGAGACGGCCTCGACGGCCTTCTCGATGCCACGCTTGAGGGCCATCGGGTTGGCGCCGGCGGCCACGTTGCGCAGGCCCTCGCGGACCAGTGCCTGGGCGAGGACGGTCGCGGTGGTCGTACCGTCACCGGCGACGTCGTCCGTCTTCTTGGCGACTTCCTTGACCAGCTCGGCGCCGATCTTCTCGTACGGGTCCTCGAGCTCGATCTCCTTGGCGATGGATACACCATCGTTGGTGATCGTGGGGGCGCCCCACTTCTTCTCGAGGACGACGTTACGGCCCTTGGGGCCAAGGGTGACCTTGACGGCGTCGGCGAGCTGGTTCATCCCGCGCTCGAGACCGCGCCGTGCCTCCTCGTCGAACGCGATGATCTTGGCCATGTGAAGTGGTCCTCCCGGACTGGGGTGGATTCTCCGGACCGCGCTGGCGCCCGCGACGGACGGTCTGCCTGCCTTGTGGTTCCTTGCCCCACCCGGCCTGCGGACCTCACCAACCCGGTCCTCGTTGTCACTCTCACTGTCAGAGTGCTAACGCCAATGATTAGCACTCGCCCTAGGAGAGTGCAAGCGACTCTCGCGGATCGAAACCCCCCGAACCGGCCACGAACCGACGGCGGGAGACGCACGAGGGAACGCATGGGGCCGAACCGCGGAAGCACGAGGCCGAACCGCGAGCGGACACACGAGGCCGAACCGCGAGCGGACACACGAGACCGAACCGAGAGCAGACGCACGAGGGGCCCGCATCCCTGGTGGGATGCGGGCCCCTCGCCGTGAGTGCGTGCGTCGGTGGCCGATCGCGCCGAGATCAGACGGCGAGCTTGACCATGTCCGCCTGCGGACCCTTCTGGCCCTGCGAGATCTCGAATTCAACTCGCTGACCCTCTTCAAGGGTGCGGTACCCGTCCATCTGGATCGCGCTGTAGTGGACGAAAACATCCGCACCACCGTCGACCGCGATGAAGCCGTACCCCTTCTCCGCGTTGAACCACTTGACGGTGCCCTGAGCCATGCCTAACTCCCCTATTACTGGCCCTTGCGCAGGACCGCACTTCGCGGACCCGGGTCAGACCTCCACCCTCCGACAGGAGAGGGTGTGCGCCGGAACGCGTCGACCGCGGCTGAATGTATCTGCCCAACTGCCCTCTGCAACAGGTCAGTCGGACGAGAATTCTGAGCACGACCGAACGGATAATTGACCAGGATTCAAAGTATTCCGGGGCAAGTCGGGCCCGGCAAATAACGCCTATGCGGCAATTCGAGGGAACACATTGGCTGCTTCTTGTCGCGCCCGGGCGCATTCTCATATGCGGTCGGCACAAGCAGCGGAGGGGCCTTCCCCAACTGTACCGCGCTCAACCATAGAGAATTGCCCCCTCCGCTTCTCTTGCGGAGGGGGCAATTCTGTAACGCTGGGTAAGCTCAGCCGCCGGCGACGGCGGGAATGATCGAAACCCCGGCACCGTCCGGCGTGACGGTCTCGAGCCCCTGCTCGAAACGAACGTCGTCGTCATTCACGTACACGTTCACGAACCGGCGCAGCTTGCCCTGGTCGTCCAGGACGCGGGCGGCGATACCCGTGTGGTTCTTCTCCAGGTCGGCGATGACCTCGGAAAGGGTCGCGCCCTCAGCCGGGACCTCGGCCTGGCCGCCCGTGTACGTACGGAGAATGGTGGGGATGCGGACGTTGACGCTCATGGTGCGTGCCTTCCTGGAGTCTCGGGAGTTCGGGAAGCCCGGGTGGTCAGCCGGCCAGGCCGGCGTTGCGGAACGCGTCCAGGCTGGGGCGGATCGTCGCGGTCGGGCCGGTGGTCGGCGCCACCGCGTCCAGCGTCTTGAGCCCGTCGCCGGTGTTGAGGACCACCGTGGTGAGCGCCGGGTCGAGCACACCCGCCTCGATCAGCTTCCGCGTCACACCCACGGTCACGCCACCCGCGGTCTCCGCGAAGATGCCCTCGGTACGGGCCAGCAGCTTGATCGCGTCGACGATCTGCCCGTCGGTCACGTCCTCCACCGCGCCACCCGTGCGGCGCGCGATGTCCAGCACGTACGGGCCGTCGGCCGGGTTGCCGATGGCCAGAGACTTGGCGATGGTGTCCGGCTTCTGCGGGCGTACGACGTCGTGCCCGGCCTTGAAGGCCGTCGACACCGGCGAGCAGCCCTCCGCCTGGGCGCCGAAGATCTTGTACGGCTTGTCCTCGACCAGACCGAGCTTGATCAGCTCCTGCAGACCCTTGTCGATCTTGGTGAGCTGCGAGCCCGAGGCGATCGGGATCACGATCTGGTCGGGCAGCTGCCAGCCGAGCTGCTCGCAGATCTCGTACGCCAGCGTCTTCGAGCCCTCGCCGTAGTACGGGCGGAGGTTGACGTTGACAAAGCCCCAGCCCTCGCCCAGCGGATCGCCGATGAGCTCCGAGCAGAAGCGGTTGACGTCGTCGTAGTTGCCCTCGATGCCGACCAGCTCGCCGCCGTACACCGCGGCCATGACGACCTTGCCCTGCTCCAGGTCGTGCGGGATGAACACGCAGGACCGGAAGCCGGCCCGGGCGGCGGCCGCACCGACGGCGCCCGCGAGGTTGCCGGTGGAGGAGCAGGAAAGAGTCGTGAAGCCGAAGGCGCGCGCGGCCTCGACGGCGATCGCGACGACACGGTCCTTGAAGGAGTGCGTCGGGTTGCCGGAGTCGTCCTTGATGAACAGGCCACCGGTGACGCCCAGCTCACGGGCGAGATTGTCAGCCTTGACGAGCTTGGTGAAGCCGGGGTTGATATTCGGCTTCTCGGCCACGTCCGCGGGGACGGGCAGCAGCGGGGCGTACCGCCAGATGTTGTTGGGACCCGCCTCGATCCGCTTCTTCAGCGCGTCCGGGTCGCCGCTCGGCAGGTCGTACGCGACTTCGAGCGGCCCGAAACACAGCGCGCAGGCGAAGATCGGGCCGAGGTCGAAACGCTCTCCGCACTCGCGGCACGAGAGCGCCGCGGCGGGACCGAGGTTTACGGGAGTGGTGCTTGTGACAGTCTGAACAGCCATGGAGGCGAGGCCCTTTCTCCTCATCTTCCCCGTGACGGACTTCGCCACGAGACGGAATTGGCACCTTCCCCACCGTGACCTCGCGGTCGGCGGGATGGTTGCCGGGGCTTCAACGGGCCGTTCCCTCTGCCCCTCTGGATGAGCGGTATTCGATTGTCAGCGTGATGACCCCGGCATGCGACGGTCATCCGCGTTGTTCAAGACTGTAACCGAAGGCCCGGACGGTTGAGATAGTCGTCCGAACCGCGAGATGAAGATCATGATCCTGCCGCTGCCGCGGCGTGGCAACCCGGGAGCAACGAACGTGCTGGAAGAGGTGGAGCGCTGGCTGAGCCGGCGTTCCTGGTCGGCGGCCGACCGCCCGCTCGGCCGCCTGATGGCCGCCAAGCGCGGTACGACGGTCAGTGTCGTCCTGCCCGCGCTCGACGAGGAGGCGACGGTCGGCCAGATCGTCACCGTGATCCGGCGCGAGCTGATGGAGAAGGTGCCGCTCGTCGACGAGCTGGTCGTCATCGACTCCGGCTCGAGCGACCGGACGGCGGAGGTGGCCGCGGCGGCCGGGGCGCGGGTGGTGCACCGCGACGCGATCCTGCCGCGGATACCGGCGGTCCCCGGCAAGGGTGAGGTGCTGTGGCGGTCACTGATGGTGACGAGCGGCGACATCGTCTGCTTCATCGACGCGGACCTCAGGGACTTCTCCGCGGACTTCGTCTCCGGGATCGTGGGGCCGCTGCTGACCGACCCCGAGGTGCAGCTCGTCAAGGCGATGTACGACCGGCCGCTCGGCGATGCGGCAGGTCAGGGCGGCCGGGTCACCGAGCTGGTGGCGCGTCCGCTGCTCAATCTGCACTGGCCGCAGCTGGCCGGGGTGGTCCAGCCGCTCGGCGGTGAGTACGCGGCGCGGCGCTCCCTCCTCGAGCGGCTCCCCTTCCCCGTCGGTTACGGAGTGGAGCTGGGCCTGCTCGTGGACGCGCTGCACACGGTGGGTCTCGACGCGCTGGCACAGGTGGACGTCGGCTCGCGCAAACACCGGCACCAGGACGGGCAGGCACTGGGCCGGATGGCCGCCGCGATCTACCGTACGGCTCAACTGCGTTTGTCCCGGGGCCACTTGGTGCGGCCGGCACTCACGCAGTTCGAGCGCGGCGAGGACGGTTTCGAACCGCGCACGTATCCGGTGGACACGGAGGAGCGGCCGCCGATGCGCGAGATCGGTGAGTACGCGGCGCGTCGCGCAGCATAACCACCACCGGCCGAACAATTTGTCTACATTTCCCACTTATGGGCTTCAGACGCAGTAGGGGCGCTCCGCGCCGCAGTGCCAGGCTGTCCCGGCTCCTCGGGGCCCTGGCGGTCATGGCCACCGTTCTGACCGGTGCGGTCGTCCAGGGACAGGCCGTGGCCGACACCGTCGCCCCGGCGCACCGGAGCGACCACGACTCCGAGCGGCTGTGGCTCCTCGGCGGTCTGGCGCTGAGCCTGACCGCGGCCGGCGTGATCGCCGTCGCCGCCACCCGCGGACGCCGCGATCACTGATCTGCTGACGTGAATCACCGACCCGCTGACCTGCTGCTCGGCCGTACGCACGTTTGAGGGTTTGTGGGACGGGCTAGGTTTCGCCACATGGTCTCCGAGCACGCTGCCGCCCAGGTCCTCGTCGCGTCGAACCGCGGCCCGGTCTCGTACACGCTGCGCGAGGACGGCTCGCTCGACGCCAGGCGCGGCGGCGGCGGGCTGGTCTCCGGTCTCTCCGCCATCGGCTCCGAGGCGGACGCCCTGTGGGTGTGCGCGGCGCTGGGCGACGGCGACCGGGAGGCGGTGCGACGCGGAGTCGGCGAGGCCGGGGTGCTGATGCTCGACATCGACCCGGCCGTCCACTCCGACGCGTACAACGGCATCGCGAACTCCGTGCTCTGGTTCGTCCACCATCTGCTGTACCAGACGCCAGTGGAACCGGTCTTCGACGCCGAGTTCCGCCGCCAGTGGGCCTCGTACGAGACCTACAACCGGGCCTTCGCGGACGCGCTCGCCGCGCACGCGGCTCCCGGTGCGGCGGTCCTGGTGCAGGACTACCACCTGGCGCTGGTGCCCGGGATGCTCCGCGAGCTGCGGCCGGATCTGCGGATCGGGCACTTCTCGCACACGCCGTGGGCGCCCGTCGACTACTTCCGGATGCTGCCCGACGACATCGGCGAGCAGCTGCTGCGCGGTCTGCTCGGCGCGGACCGGACCTGTTTCCTGACCCGGCGGTGGGCGGACGCGTTCACGGCGTGCTGCACGGAGCTGCTGGGCCCGGACTCCCTGGCGGGCACCCGGATCGGGGTGCACGGGCTCGGCGCGGATGCGGACTTCCTGCGGGAGCGCGCGCACCGGCCGGATGTGGCGGAGCGGCTGGTGGCGCTGCGCGAAGAGATCGGCGGCACCCCGTCGGCACCCCGGAAGACGATCGTCCGGGTGGACCGCACCGAGCTGTCCAAGAACATCGTGCGCGGCCTGCTCGCCTACCGGCAGCTGCTGGCGTCCCGGCCCGAGTGGCGGGAGCGGGTCGTCCATGTCGCCTTCGCCTACCCGTCCCGGCAGGACCTGGCGGTGTACCGCGACTACACGGCGGAGGTCCAGCGCCTCGCCGACGGGATCAACTCCGACTACGGGACACCGACATGGACCCCGGTCGTCCTCCATGTGAAGGACGACTTCGCACGCTCCCTGGCCGCGTACCGGCTGGCCGATGTGGCCCTGGTCAACCCGATCCGGGACGGCATGAACCTCGTCGCCAAGGAGATCCCGGTCGTCTCGGACAACGGCTGCGCGCTGGTGCTGTCCCGGGAGGCGGGAGCGTACGAGGATCTGGGTGAGGACGCGCTGGTGGTGAACCCGTACGACGTGACCGGTACCGCCGACGCGCTCCACGAGGCGCTGACGATGCCGGACAACGAACGGCTCCGGCGCACCGAGCGGCTGGCCGCGGCGGCAACCGCGCTGCCGCCGCAGAAGTGGTTCCTGGACCAGCTACAGGCGCTGCGCGAGGTCTGACAGGAACCCGACCACCGCCGCCGGGCCCGGCAGCAGCAGATCGGCCCGTTCCGCGAGCTCCGTGACCTCCGCGCTGCCACTGCACACCAGCAGCCCGGGAACGCCGTCCGAGCGGCGCTTCTCCACCGCGGCGAAGGCCGGCAGATCGCCGAGGTCGTCGCCGGCGTAGAGCACGGAACCGGCGTCCACTTCACGTACGTACTCCGCAAGCGCCACGCCCTTGTCCACGCCGGGCGGGCGCAGCTCCAGGACCATACGGCCCGGCTCCACGATCAGACCGTGGCGGGTGGCGAGCTGGGTGAGCGGTTCACGCAGGGCCTCGAAGGCCGCCTGCGGATCGGTCGCACGGCGGGTGTGCACGGCGACCGCCTGGCCCTTCTCCTCGATCCAGGTGCCCTGCCAGGCGCCGACGCTTTCGAGCAGTCCGGGGAGCTCGGCGCGGGCGGCAGCGACGCCGGGGTGCGGGGCGGGCGTGCGGACGGTGCCGCTGACGGCGTCCCAGCGCTCGGCGCCGTAGTGACCGAGGACGACGAGATGGTCGAGGCCGGGAACCCCGGCGAAGCCGCCGTGCCGCACGGCGACACCTGCGGGGCGGCCGGTGATCACGGCGACGGACAGCACCCGCGGGGCGAGGGCGGCGAGCGCGGGGACCGCGCCCGGGTGGGCCCTGGCCTGCTCGGGGTCGGGCACGATCTCGGCGAGGGTGCCGTCGAAGTCCAGAGCGATGACGGCCTTCTCCGGCCTGGCCAGGATCGCGGCCAGACCCTCCCGGCCGGCAGGCGTCGACGGCGTCGGCAAGGGGTGCGCGTGCGGAGAGTCGCCCATGCCCCCGACCCTATCGGCGACTTCGCCGGGCGTCTCTGACGCGACGCAAACGGTTCACGGTCACGGGGTCGTGTGCCAGGGCCCGCTCGTCGTCGAGAAGAGCGTTGAGGAGCTGGTAGTAGCGGACCGGGGAGATGCCGAGCCGCTCGCGGATGGCCCGCTCCTTCGCGCCGGGGCCCGGCCAGGACTGGTGCTCCATGGCCAGTACCGCACGGTCCCGCTCGGAGAGCACCTCGTCGTCGGTCATACGATCCAACCTATCCGTGCGACGAGGCCCGCTGCCCGGCTACCGCGCACTCGGCTGCCCGGTTGCCCCGTTGCCCGGTTGCCCCGTTGCCCGGTTGCCCCGGGTTGCCCGGTTGCCGGAACCTTTCGGCTACTCGGCCCGCTCCGCCGCGGTGGCCGCGCGGCCTATCCGGCCGAGGACGGTCGCCGGTCTGCCGCCCGGCTCGACGGCCTTGCCGATGTTCCCCTTGATGTTCTCGCTGACCGCGGCCCATGACGTCTTGCCGACCGGCGGAAGCACCGAGGTGGGGAGCTCCTGGAGGAATTCCCTCAGCGCCAGGTGCTTCGGGTCCTTCTCCATCGTCTCGGACGCGGTGACCGTCGCGGGCAGCAGGCCGTTCTGGCCGGCGAAGTCGAGGACGTTCTTGTCGCTGAAGACGAAGTCCAGGAACTTGCCGACCTCGGCCCGGTGGCCGTTCTGCTTGAAGCCCATGATCCAGTCGGCGACGCCCATCGCCGATTTGGCCTTGCCGTTCCTGCCGGGCAGCGCCACCTTGCCGACATCGACGCCCGCCTTCTCGGCGGCCTGCATCAGCGAGGGGTGGCCGTTGAGCATGCCGACCTCACCGCGGGTGAAGGCGGCGAACGCCTCCTTGCGGTTCAGCTTGGAGGGCGCGACCGGGCCGGTGAGCTTCTTGTCGACCAGGTTGTCCTTCAGCCAGGTGAAGGTGCTGACGTTCTGCGGGGAGTCGATCGCGTAATTGCCGACCGTGTCGGTGTAGCCGTCGCCGCCGCTGAGCAGCCACATCATGGTCTCGGCCTGGGCCTCTTCCGGACCGAGCGGCAGCGCGAAGGGGTACTTCGCGTCCGTGTTGGCCTTCAGCTTGACCGCGTCGGCCCTGAGGTCGTCCCAGGTCTTCGGGTCCTCCCGGATGCCGGCCTTTTCGAAGAGCTTCTTGTTGAAGAAGAGCAGCCGGGTGGAGGCGACGAACGGCAGACCGTACTGGACGTGCTTGTGCTCGCCGGCGTCGACGAGCGGGCGGAGGAAGTTGGACTGCACGGGTACGGAGAGCAACTGGTCGGCGCTGTAGAGCTTGTCGGCCGCGGCGTAGTCGGCGTACGCGCCGATCTGCGCGACGTCGGGGGCCGTTCCGGCCTTGACCATCTCGGCGACCTTGCGGTCGACGTCGTTCCAGGACTCGATCTGGACGTCGATCTTGATACCGGGGTTCTTGGACTCGAACGCGGCGGCGAGGTCCGCCCAGTACTTCTTGCTGCTCTGGCCGCCGGCCACGTCGTAATCGGCCGCGACCAGCTTGAGCGTCACGTCTCCGGAACCGCTGGAGCTGCCACAGCCCGCGAGCGTCACCGTCATACCCAGTGCGGCTACTGCCGCGGCCAGACCCAAGAAGCGCTGCTGCACAGCTCTTCCCCCACCCTCTGCCGTTGGTTGCCCCGTCTTGTCCCAGACGGCTCCCCCGCGACGTCTTCTGAGATGAGCAGCGATTTTCCCCCATACGGGGGATGAGGTCTACTCCACTGGATATCACTTCTGCAACGTCTGGCTCACGGCTGAGGGGCATTGCCCGGGTACGCCACGGCCTGCTAAGCACGTCACGGCACGAAATGGTCGGTGCCGGTCCCGAGTTACGCGTACGTCGCTAGGAGCCTTGCCGCATGTCCCGTACCGCAGCAGAGATTGCCACCCAGCCCGCCTGCTGGCGACGAGCGGCCGAGGCCGCCGCCTCCTTCGAGGGGCTTCCGGCGCCGGGGGAACGTGTCGCCGTCACCGGGTGCGGGACGTCGTGGTTCATGGCGATCGCCTACGCCGCGCTGCGGGAGGCGGCGGGACAGGGCGAGACGGACGCGTTCGCCTCCTCCGAGTTCCCGGCCGGCCGGTCCTACGACCGTGTCGTCGCGATCACCCGCTCCGGCACCACGACCGAGGTGCTCGATCTGCTGCGCGCGCTGAAGGGCTCGGTGCCGACACTGGCTCTGACCGCGGACCCGAAGACGCCCGTGATGGAGGCGGCGGACGCGGTGGCGGTACTGGACTGGGCGGACGAGGAATCGGTCGTCCAGACCCGGTTCGCCACGACCGCGCTGGCGTTCCTGCGGGCGGGCCTCGGCGACATCCCGGGCGTGAAGCCGGTCTCCGAGGCGGCGGTCGACGCGGAACTCGCGATCACCGAGCCGCTGGCGGAGGCGGTGGTGGGCGCGGAGCAGTGGACGTTCCTGGGCCGTGGCTGGACGTACGGGCTGGCGCTCGAGGCGGGCCTGAAGATGCGCGAGGCGGCGGGCGCGTGGACGGAGTCGTACCCGGCGATGGAGTACCGCCACGGTCCGATCGCGATCACCGGCCCCGGCCGGGTGGCATGGGTCTTCGGCGCGCTGCCGGAGGGCCTGTCGGTGGACGTGGCCCGGGTGGGCGGCACGCTGGTGGCCCGCCAGGAGGCGGACCCGCTGGCGGACCTGATCCGTGCGCAGCGCCTCGCGGTGACGCTGGCCGAGTCGAAGGGCTACGACCCGGACCGCCCGCGGAACCTGTCGCGCAGCGTGATTCTGGCCTGACGGGTCCGCGGGGTGCGGGTGCGGGTGCGGCGGACCTGTTCCCCTGCCCGCCCCTTGCTGAACCGGGGGCACGCCCCGGTCACTTCGTATGCGACCTTCGGCCGCATGTCCTCAATCGGCGGACGGCTGGATTTTTCAGCCCGTCCGCCGATTGAGGCGCGAGGTCCGGGGCAAAGCCCCGGTCACTCCGCCGTTTGTATGACCACACAACAATCCGGCGTAGTGGACTAGACCTTTCTTGGGTGTACGCGCCAGACTGTCCGGGTGAGACACGTCATCGCCCTCGATGTGGGCGGCACCGGGATGAAGGCCGCCCTGGTCGGGGTGGACGGGACGCTGCTGTACGAGGCCCGCCGCGCGACCGGGCGCGAACGCGGGCCCGACGCAGTCGTCGAGACCATCCTCGGCTTCGCCCAGGAACTGCGCGCGTACGGCGCCGAGCACCTCGGCGAGAGCGCCGTCGCGGCCGGCGTCGCCGTGCCCGGCATCGTCGACGCCGATCGCGGCATCGCCGTCTACGCCGCCAATCTCGGCTGGCGCGACGTACCCATGCGCGCCCTGCTCGCCGGCCGCCTCGGCGGCGTACCGGTCGCGCTCGGCCACGACGTCAGGACCGGCGGCCTCGCCGAGGGCCGGATCGGGGCCGGCAAGGGCGCCGACCGGTTCCTGTTCGTGCCGCTCGGCACCGGGATCGCCGGGGCGATCGGCATCGCGGGATCCATCGAGGCCGGCGCCCACGGATACGCGGGCGAGATCGGCCATATCGTCGTACGCCCCGAAGGCCCCGCCTGCGGCTGCGGCCAGCGGGGCTGCCTCGAGACGCTGGCCTCCGCCTCCGCGGTGACCAGGGCCTGGGCCGCCGCGTCCGGCGACCCGGACGCGGACGCCGCCGACTGCGCGAAGGCCGTCGAGTCGGGCGACGAACGGGCCGCACGGGTCTGGCGGGACGCCGTCGACGCGCTCGCCGCCGGCCTTGTCACCGCGATCACCCTGCTGGATCCCCGCACGCTGATCATCGGTGGCGGTCTCGCCGAGGCGGGGGAAACCTTGTTCACACCACTGCGGGCCGCGGTCGAGGAGCGCGTCACGTTCCAGAAGCTGCCCGCCATCGTCCCGGCAGCCCTCGGGGACACCGCCGGATGCCTGGGCGCGGGACTGCTCGCGTGGGATCTGCTCGCCACCGACTCGGAGGTAACCGCCTAATGGCCGCAAGCGCCGAAAGCACAGTTCTCACCGGCGCCCGGGTGGTGCTGCCGGCCGGGATCGTCGAAAATGGACGGCTCGTCGTCGCCGGCACGAAGATCGCCGGCGCCGCGCCGGCGGACGCGCCCACCCGCGATCTCTCCGGCCACTGGGTGGTCCCCGGATTCGTCGACATCCACAACCACGGCGGCGGCGGAGCCTCGTTCACCTCCGGCAGCGCCGAGGATGTGCTGAAGGGCGTACGGACCCACCGCGAGCACGGCACGACCACACTCGTCGCCTCCACTGTCACCGGCGAGATGGACTTCCTCGCCCACCGGGCCGGCTTCCTCTCCGAGCTCGTCGAACAGGGCGACCTGGCCGGTATCCACTTCGAGGGCCCGTTCATCTCGCCGTGCCGCAAGGGCGCGCACAGCGAGGCGCTGCTGCGCGACCCCGACCCGGCCGAGGTGCGCAAGCTGATCGACGCCGCGCGCGGTACGGCGAAGATGGTCACCCTCGCCACCGAGCTGCCCGGCGGTATCGATTCCGTACGCCTGCTCGCCGAACACGGTGTGATCGCCGCGATCGGGCACACGGACGCGACGTACGAGCAGACCGTCGAGGCCGTCGAAGCGGGCGCGACCGTGGCAACCCACCTCTTCAACGCCATGCCCCCGCTCGGCCACCGCGCACCGGGACCCATCGCCGCGCTCCTCGAGGACGAGCGGGTCACCATCGAGCTGATCAACGACGGCACGCATCTGCACCCCGCCGCTCTGGAGCTCGCCTTCCACCGCGCCGGCGCGGACCGGGTCGCCTTCATCACGGACGCGATGGACGCGGCGGGCTTCGGCGACGGCCGCTACCAGCTCGGCCCGCTCGCCGTCGACGTCCTGGACGGGGTCGCCCGGCTGGTCGAGGGCGGCTCGATCGCGGGCTCCACACTCACTCTGGACACCGCCTTCAAACGCGCGGCCACGATCGACAGGCTGCCGGTTCCGGACATCGTCCGAGCCATCTCGGCCAATCCCGCGAAACTGCTCGGCGCGTACGACACGGTCGGCTCGCTGGAGCCCGGAAAGGACGCCGACCTGGTGGTCCTCGACGCGGAGTTCACACTCAAGGGGGTCATGCGCAGAGGCGAATGGCTGGTTGAGCCCCAAGTTGGGTGATTTCTGCGCAAGTTACGGCAAGGTGGTTGGCTCGGGGGTCTGGGCCAACCGTCTTCCGTTTGGCATGATCAGGGCCCGTACGAGCATGGCACGCGCATTCTCCGGGGGGTGTTACGGGTGATCCTGACGGTCACACTCAACACCGCTCTGGACATCACCTACAGGGTGGGCGCGCTGACCCGGCACGCCAGCCACCCCGTCAGTGAGGTCCGCGAACGCCCCGGCGGCAAGGGCCTCAACGTCGCCCGCGTACTCGCCGCACTGGGCCACGAGACGGTGGTCACGGGCTTCGCCGGCGGCCCCACCGGAGCCGTACTGCGCGAGCTGCTGGCCCCACTCGCACCACATGACGCGCTCGTCCCGACCGCCGGAACCACACGCCGCACCATCGCCGTCGTGGACGACGCCGGCGACACGACCCAGCTCAACGAGCCGGGCCCGGCGGTGAGCGCCGAGGAGTGGGCCATGTTCCTCTCCTCCTACGCCTCCCACCTGCGGGACGCCGAAGCCGTCGCCCTCTGCGGCAGCCTGCCGCCCGGCATCCACGTCGGCGCATACGCCGAACTGATCCGCCGCGCCCGCGGCGCGGGCGTCCCCGTCCTCCTCGACACCAGCGGCGAGCCACTGCGCCGCGGCATCGCCGCCCGTCCCGACCTCGTCAAACCCAACGCGGACGAGCTCGCGAAGCTCACCGGATCCCGCGAGCCGCTGCGCGCCACCCGCGACGCCCGCCGCCGAGGCGCGCACACGGTGGTCGCCTCGCTCGGCGCGGACGGCGTGCTGGCGGCCACTCCTGACGGCGTCTGGCAGGCGATCCCGCCCGCACCCCTGAAGGGCAACCCGACGGGCGCGGGCGATTCGGCGGTGGCCGGGCTGCTCTCCGGTCTCGTGGAACAACTCGCCTGGCCGGACCGGCTGTCCCGGGCCGTGGCCCTGTCGGCGGCGACCGTACTGGCCCCGGCGGCAGGTGAGTTCGACGCCGGGGCGTACGAGGATCTGCTGCCGCGCATAGCGGTGACCGAGCGCCCGGCCGCGGCGTGAGGGCCCGGAGCAACCGCACAAACGGGCCCAGCCGCCCAGGAATCGGAGGGCACCATGCCACTCGTCAGCACCGGTGACCTCGTCTCGGCCGCGGTGGCCGAGGGCCGTGGCGTCGCCGCGTTCAACGTCATCACCCTGGAACACGCGGAGGCGATCGCCGCCGGCGCCGAGCAGGCCGGCGCCCCCGCGATCCTGCAGATTTCCGAGAACGCCGTGAAATTCCACGGCGGGTCACTCTCCGCCGTCGCCGCCGCCGCATCGGCCGTCGCCCGCGCATCCTCGGCCCCGCTCGCCCTCCACCTCGACCATGTGGTCTCCGTGGAGCTGCTGTACGCGGCCCACGACGAGGGATTCGGCTCGGTGATGTTCGACGCCTCGAAGCTGCCGTACGACGAGAACGTCAAGGCCACCGCGCACGCGGTGTGCTGGGGCCACGAGCGCGGCATCTGGATCGAGGCGGAACTGGGCAAGGTCGGCGGCAAGGAGGGCGAGATCCCGCTCGACGCCCATGCCCCGGGCGTCCGCACGGACCCGGCCGAGGCGGCGGCCTACATCGCCGGCACGGGCGTGGACGCACTGGCCGTCGCGGTCGGCTCATCGCATGCGATGACCGAGCGCACGGCGGCCCTGGACCACGCCCTGATCGGCCGGCTGAGGGACGCGGTACCGGTGCCGCTGGTCCTGCACGGCTCGTCCGGCGTGCCCGACGCGGAGATCCGCGAGGCGATCACCTCCGGCATGACCAAGATCAACGTCGGCACGGCACTGAACACCGCGTTCACGGGCGCGGTACGGGCGTTCCTGGAGGCGAACCCTAGGACCGTCGACCCCCGGAAGTACCTCGTCCCGGCTCGCGAGGCGATGGCCGGGACGGTGGCGGGCTTCCTGGGGCTCGTCTGACGCCCCAGGACCGGTGGACGGGCCCTCAGAGCTCCCCGTCGCTGACCTGGAGCCAGTCGAGGAGGGCGTTGCACTGGTTGCCCGCCTCACATGAGATCTTGATCTCGTTCTCGCCCTTCTGGAGATTGACCGGCGCCCATGTGGTCTGCCAGTTCTTCTCCGGGTTCGGGTCGGAGGACTTGATGAAGTTCTTCAGGCCCAACGGGTTGCTGTTCGCCTTGCCGTTGACGGTCAGGGTGGCGTTGGCGTCCTGTGCCGGGATGGCGTACCTCACGTACAGGCGGTACTCCTTGGTGTCGGAGACGCTCGCCTTCCAGGTGACCGAGGCGCCCACCGCGTTGAAGCCGGTGACGTACGCGCCGTCGGCGCCTTGCGCGCCCTTGACGTCCTTCGCCAGCACGGCCGGTGCACCGAGCTGCAGCGTGGCCGCGTCCTGCTTCGGCAGCTCCGCCGGCTTGTCCGACGCCGACGGCTCGTCGCTCGGCTTCACGGACTCGCCCGCCGTCGCGCCGCCGTTACCGGCCTGCGAGCCGCCCGCCTTGTCGTCCTGGCCGCCGCCCGTCAGGAGCGCCGCGCCGATGCCGATCACGACCACCGCGACCACCGCGATCGCGCCGATCAGCAGGCCCTTGGTGTTGGGACCGCCACTGCGGCCGCCGCCATGGCCGCCGTGGCCGTGGCCGTTGCCCTGCGGCGGAACCTGCCGGGTGGGGGCGCCGCCGGGGTAGGTCTCGGGCGCGGCGTACTGCGCGGTCGGCTGGCCCTGGGCGTACCCCTGCTGCTGGCCGTACGCATGCTGCTGCGGGACCTGCTGGCCGTACTGGCGCTCGCCGACGGTGCGTACCTGGTTGTACGAGGTTCTGGGGACGCCGGGCTGCGCAGCGGGACCCGGATAGCCGTAGCCGCGGCCCTGGCCGGGCGGTGTCGCGCCTGCTGCCCGTCCGTCCTCGTACAGATAGCCGAACGGATCGTCGTCCTCGGGCGTGCTCGCGCCGTTGTTCGCGGCCGTCATCTCCCAGTCACTCCTCACCATGTCGTCAGCACATCGCCGACGCGGGCGAGCCTACCCGGTTCGGAGGTACCAAAAGGGTGGCGTGGGACTCAGCCCGCCCGCCGGTGCACCTTCGCGCGGGATCGCTTCTCGATGTACATCCGCTGGTCGGCGGAGCGCAGAACCTCCTCGACGGACATCCCGCAGCTCGCCCAACCGATGCCGAAGCTGGCTCCGACGCGGACCCCGCGGCCGCCGACCCTGATCGGCAGGATGATCGCGTTCCGCAGGCGTACGGCCAGGTCGGCGGCGTCGGCCGCGCCCAGGCCATCGGCGAGGACGACGAACTCGTCACCGCCGAGCCGGGCCACCGTGTCCCCGTCCCGTACGCCCGTGGTCAGCCGGCGCGCCACCTCGACCAGCACGGCGTCGCCCGTCTGGTGCCCGAAGCGGTCGTTGATCGACTTGAAACCGTCCAGGTCGCAGAAGAGGACCGCGAGCCCCTTCGTCCCGTCGTCGGTCTCTCCGTCGGGTGCGACGGAGTGCACATGGTGGTTGTACGGGCCGCCGACCGACTCGATGTCGAAGCCCTCGCTGCGGAAAAGGTGTTCTCCGTCACCGGCGTCCCTGGTGTCGTACGCGGCGTCCAGGGCCTCGATGGCCGTCTCCCGCTCCGCGTACGGCCGCTCGCACAGCCGGGAGCTGAGCCGGGCCCGCAGCTCGGCGCTGTTGGGGAGACCGGTGAGCGAGTCGTGCGAGGCGCGGTGGGCGAGCTGCAGCTCGTGGCGCTTGCGCTCCTCGATGTCCTCGACGTGCGTCAGCAGAAAACGCGGACCGTCTGCGGTGTCCGCGACGACGGAGTTGCGCAGCGAGACCCAGACGTACGTCCCGTCCCGTCTGCCGAGGCGCAGCTCGGCGCGGCCGCCCTCGGCGGACGTACGCAGCAGAGTGCCGACGTCCTCGGGGTGCACGAGATCGGCGAAGGAGTACCGGCGCATCGCGGAGGCGGGACGGCCGAGCAGTCGGCACAGCGCGTCGTTGGTGCGCAGGAGCCGGCCGTGCTGGTCGCCGCCCATCTCGGCTATGGCCATACCGCTGGGCGCGTACTCGAAGGCCTGCCGGAAGGACTCCTCGCTGGCGCGCAGGGCCTGCTGCTCGCGCTCGAGGCGGACCAGGGCGCGCTGCATATTTGCTCGCAGCCGGGCGTTGCTGATCGCAATAGCCGCCTGAGAGGCGTACATCTGGAGCGCTTCCTGGCCCCAGGGTCCTGGCCTGCGGCCATTGCGCGGCCGGTCGACGGATATGACACCGAGGAGTTCACGGCCGCCGCCCGACGCGTACATGGGGGCGTAGAGGCGGTCCTGCGGGTGCCACTCGTCCTCGAAGCGGGGATCGGGGCCCTCGGTGTGCCACTGCGGTACGTCGTCCTCGATGAGGACCCAGCCCTCGGTGTGCGGTATGAAACGCAGCTCGCCCCAGGCCTCGCCCATGGACAGCCGGCGTTCCCAGGAGGGGCGGGAGCCGACCCGGCCGGTGATCAGGGCTTCCGCGGCGGCACTGCCGGCGAACGCGGCGACGACGAGATCACCGTCGGGACGTACGAGATTGACGCAGGCCAGCTCGTAGCCGAGTCCTGCGACGATGCCGTCGGCGACGGTCTGCAGAGTGTCGGCCAAGCTCCGGGCCGTGTTGAGGTCCGCGACCACCTGATGCAGCTGCCGCAGGGTCGCAAGACGGACGTAGGGCTCCGACTCGGTCTCCATTGCTCGCTCTCCCCGAGACCTCGACAGCAAACTCCAGGGTTCTCATCAGCGTTCTTGTTGCGGGTATCACGGCCACTGAATCACAGCGAGCTGTCCACTCGGTACACAGGGTCAACAAATAGTGCACTCTGTGACTCAAGTCACATCAGATGATGAAGGGTTGCGCACGTCGAGTGGGAGCGCCCATCGCTTTCTTGAACGCAAATCCGGTGCACCGGTCCTAGGACTCGGCTGGTCCCCTGGCCCGATGCGGCTCGCGGACGGCCGACACTAGCGTTCCTCCTGTGTTGCAGACGACCCCCGCCACCGCCGCTGTTGCCATCCCCCATGCTGAGGGGGTGAGTAACGAGGAGTTCCGCGCAGCCATGTCCCGGCTGGCCGCCGGTGTGGTGCTGGTGACCGCGCACGACGACGACTACGGCCCGCACGGAGAGGACGTCGGCATGACCGCGACGGCCTTCATGTCGGTGTCCCTGGACCCGCCGCTGGTGATGGTGAGTCTGCGCAACGGCTCCCGCATGGACGACCTGCTGGCGGAACAGCCGCTGTGGGGCGTCTCGGTGCTCTCGGAGAGCCAGCGGCACATCGCCGGGCGCTTCGCGATGAAGGGGCGGGTCAGCGACCGGCTGCTGTTCGAGGACATCCCCTACACGAGGGGCGAGGTGTGCGGGTCGCTGCTGGTGCGGGGCGCGCTCGCGACGCTGGAGTGCCGTACGGAGCAGCGGATCGAGGCGGGCGACCACACGCTGGTGATCGGGCGGGTACTGAAGGCCGGCCTGGAGAGCGCGGACGGCGGCCCGCTGACGTACTTCAAGGGCCGCTACCGCCAGTTGGGTTGAGCGACCGAGCCCGTCCGGAGGCGTCAGGTCCGGCGCGGAGCCGTGGCGACAGGCACAGGCCCCGCCGGCGATCGAGATGCCGGGCCCGCGGCGGAGCCCCGGCCAGAGGGCGCGCTACCAGTCCCGGCCCGTGCGCCCGCGCTTCGTCTCCGCGCGCTGCTTCTTCTCCCGCAGCCGCCGCTCGTTGATACCGCGGGGAATCCTCGTCGCGCGACGAGGCCGCGGCGGAGGCGCCGTCGCCTCCGCGAGCAGCGATGCCAGGCGGACCGCCGCCGTCTCGCGGTTGCGCCACTGCGAGCGGTGCTCCGACGCACGTACGGCGATCACCCCGCCGACCAGCCGGCCCGCGAGCCGCTCCAGCGCGCGCTCCTTCCACACCGGCGGCAGCGCCTCGGTCCTGGCGAGGTCGAAACGGAGCTCCACCTGCGAGTCGCTGGTGTTGACGTGCTGACCGCCGGGCCCCGACGATCTCGAGAAACGCCACATGAGCTCGGCCTCCGGCAGGAAGACCGAACCGCGGATGCTGTGTTTACCCGGGGGACGCCCCCCGGACCCCCTCTGGGGCTGGGTCCCGGACATAGGTCCATGGTCGCCTGCGCGGCCTTTCACGTCACCCTCTTTTCCACCGGACAGCGCGGGCAAAGAAAGCAAAGACGGGTGGAACCTGGCAGTCCCCTGCCTGCGTTATGAGGTGTGACGGTAGCTTCGGGAGCACTCGAAGCCCGCACACTCGACCACGAAGGGGACATCCCAATGGCAGTAAGCCTGTCCAAGGGCGGCAACGTCTCGCTCACCAAGGAGGCACCGGGCCTGACCGCCGTCACGGTCGGCCTCGGCTGGGACGTCCGCACCACCACCGGCACCGACTTCGACCTCGACGCCTCGGCGATCGGTGTGAACCCCGGTGGCAAGGTGACCTCCGACGCGCACTTCGTCTTCTTCAACAACAAGGCCACGCCGGACCAGACCATCGTCCACACCGGTGACAACCGCACCGGCGAGGGCGGCGGCGACGACGAGCAGATCAACGTCAACCTGGCGGGTCTGCCCGCCGACGTCGACAAGATCGTCTTCCCGGTCTCGATCTACGACGCCGTCAGCCGCAGCCAGAACTTCGGCCAGGTGCGCAACGCCTACATCCGTATCGTCAACCAGGCCGGCGGCACCGAGCTCGCCCGCTACGACCTGAGCGAGGACGCCGCCACCGAGACCGCGATGGTCTTCGGCGAGCTGTACCGCAACGGCGCGGAGTGGAAGTTCCGCGCAGTGGGCCAGGGTTACGCCTCGGGCCTCGAGGGCATCGCCCGCGACTTCGGCGTCAACCTCTGACATACGCGCCGCACACAGGAGCCCCTGGCCGCCGGCCCGGGGCTCCTGCCGTTGCCACCCGGGGCTCCTGCCGTTGTCACGGCGTCGCGGGCTTGCCCTGCCCGTACAGCCAGGTGTCCCACAGCGCGCCCAGGTCCTTGCCGGATTTCTTCTCGACGTACGCCGTGAAGTCGGCGGTGGAGGCGTTGGAGTGGCGGTACGTCGCAGCCCAGCCCCGCACGATGCCGAAGAAGACCTTTTCGCCCACCGCCTGGCGGATCTTGTGCAGGACCATCGCGCCGCGGTCGTACACCGGGTCGTCCGAGACCTTCGCCGCGGAGGGCGGATCGGCCGGTGGGAAGGCCCAGTTGGCCTCTTCGGCGAAAGCCTTGTCGAACGTCTCCTGGGCCGGGGTGTCCTCATAGTCCTCGGCCCAGATCCACTCCGCGTACTGGGCGAAGCCCTCGTTGAGCCACATGTCCTTCCAGGACTTGGGCGTCACGGAATCGCCGAACCACTGGTGCGCCATCTCATGGACGAGTGTGTCGATATCGAGCGTGTGCTTGTCCGGGTCCAAGGGGAGGACCGGTCTGGTCTGCGTCTCGAGGGCGTAGCCGACAGCGCCCGCCGGCACGACGATCGCGCCGGTGGAGGAGAAGGGATACGGGCCGAAATTCTCCTCCCCCCACTCCATGATCTCGGGGATCCGGCCGAGGAGCTCGGCGCTTTCCTCGGGCACGGCCTGGTCGACGGCGGTGAGTACGCGCAGACCGGACGGCGTACGCGACTCCGCCAGACGGTAGTCACCGATGGCGAGCGTGACGAGGTAGCTCGCCATCGGCTCCTTCGACGTCCAGTCGAAGGTGGTGCGCCCGCCGGTGGTGCTCCGGTTCTTCAACTCGCCGTTGGAGATCGCCTCCAGCTTCTCGGGGACGGTGACCTTGATGTCGTAGGTGGCCTTGTCGCTCGGATGGTTGTCACTGGGGAACCAGGCCATCGACCCGACGGGCTCACCGACCGCGAGCGCGCCGTCCGGGGTCTTCAGCCAGCCCTCCCGCGACGCGTCGGCGTCCTCGTCCACGATCGTCTTCGGGATACCGGAGTAACGGACCACGGCACGGAAGGTCTTGCCCTTGTCGAGGTCGGTGTGCGGCCGCAGCGTCAGCTCGTCGCCCGCCCGGTTGGCGGCGGCCTTCTTGCCGTCGACGGTGGCGCCGGTGACGCTCATCCCGTGGAGGTCGAGGTTGAAGGCGCTCAGATCCTGGGTGGCGCGGGCGGTGATCTCGGCGGTGCCCTCGAGGGTGCCCGTCCTCGGGTCGTAGCCCAGGGTCAGGGCGTAGTGCTGGACGTCGTAACCGCCGTTGCCGAGCCTGTGGAAGAGCGGGTCACCCGCGCCCGCGGCGCCCGGCTCTCCGTGCACGCCCGCGCCGCCGTCGGTGCAGCCCGCGAGGAGGAGCAGGGCGACGGCGGGTGTCAGAGTGCGTACAAGAGTTCGCTGGTCCACACGCTTGATCCTATGTGGGCGGATGATCCTATGTGGGGCGGATTTCAGCCACCGCTGCGTGGAGCCGCGGCCGCTGCCGCCCGGCCTTCGCGACGCCACCGGCCGTACTCCAGTGGCGTCCCCTTCACAGTCGAGAGCCTGACCCGTTCACCGTCGAGAGCCGGACCCTCACGTCCGGCCCGGCGAACACCGTGGCGGGTTTCCGCTACGACGCGCTAGGCCACGCCCATCGCCGTCATCCCGCCGCGGCCGGCCCTGACCTGGTCGTACGGGAAGCGGCACCGGGCATGACACCATCGAGCACGTGCTCGACATCGGCTACTCCCTCTCCCGCCGCTTCCCCGACCCCCCGCAGACCGACTACCGGCGCGCGGACGTCCAGGCCCTGCGCCACGACCTCTTCTGCGGCGACGTCTACCTCGCGGACACCAAGGAGGACCGCGAGGTGTCCACAGCCTGGGGATGGGTCCCGGTGCTGGACTTCGCCTGGGCGCTGTGCGACATCGTCGAGCAGCTCGACCGCGACCCGCTCGGCAGCCGCGCCGCGAAGCCCCAGTACGCCGAGCTGGACTTCACCGAGTCGGCCGACCGGATGCTCTTCGAGCGGCGCTTCGGCTGGGTGGACGTCGAGGCCGACTGGATGCCCGGCGAGGAACCGCCCCTCACCTTCAACCACACCGAGCTGCGCCGCGAGGCCCGTGACTTCCTGCACGACCTGATCGCCGACCTCTCCGACATGCACGAGGGTCTCGACGACAACCCGGTCGTCTGGGACCTCCAGGCCCGCTTCCCCCGCCTCCAGGACGCGCCCTAGCTCTCCACCCGCACCCCGATCTGCGCCGCGAACGCCGGTGCCAGATCCAGCAGTTGGGCCGAGCTGATCACCGCACCCGCCAGCCGGTCCACGCCCCGCGCGATGTCCAGCTCCGCCACCGTCCGCAGATCGACGTCCTTCAGCTGCGCCGCGCTGAAGTCCGCCCGCCGCAGCACACAGTCCCGGAACTCCACCCGTTCCAGCTGCGCACCCCCGAAGTCCGGCTCCGACAGCACACATCCCTCGAAGACGACGTCCTTCAGCCTGCCCTTCCGCAGATTCAAGTAGTCGATCTTCCCGCCGCGGATCAGCACCCTCTCAAGCACGGCCCCGTGCAGCTGCACCCCGCCCAGCCGCGCGTCCGTCACCTCCACATCGCGCAGCGACGCGCCCGCCAGATCGGTGCCCACTCCTCGTACGCCACTGAGCACGGAGTCGACGAAGCGGGAGTTGACCAGCTCCGTCTCGTCCAGGCCGCACCCGCGCAGCGCACAGTCGATGAAGCGCGCGCCACGCCCCGACTGCCCGGCGAGGTCCAGATCCTGGAACTCCAGGCCGTCATAGTCGCCGTCCGGCTCCAGCCCGCCGCCGTCGTACCGGGCGAGCGGCGGCAGCCGCACCTCCGGCCGCTGCGCTGCCCGCGATCTTTCCGGTTTCCGTGCCATGGACCCATGGTGCCCGCTCCCACTGACAAGGCCGATGCCACGAACCAGGTGGCCCGGCGGGACCGGCCCGCCATCGACCGCGGACACGGCAGCCGCCTCGCGGGCGACCGGGTCGCCACGGCCGGACTGCTCACCGGGGGTGGCGTTCAACAGCGGTCCGCAGGCGGCCCCGATCCCCGCGCTCGCGGCCGAGCGCACCCCAGGACCTGTTGACCTCAAGCGAACTTGAGGTCGGAAGGTGTTCCTCATCAGCCCGTTTCGCACATCAGGGGAGCCAGCCATGCACGCCGTCCGCCTCCACGCCTTCGGCCCCGCCGAGAACCTCGTCCACGAGCCGACCGAAGACCCCGCCCCCGGCCCCGGCCAGGTGCGGATCGCCGTGGCCGCGGCCGGCGTGCACCTGCTCGACACGGCCCTGCGCGAGGGCATGCAGGGCCCCTTCCCCGCCCCCACAGAACTCCCGACCATCCCCGGCCGCGAGGTCGCCGGCACCGTCGACGCGCTCGGCGAGGGCACGGACCCGGACTGGCTCGGCAGGAAGGTCGTCGTCCACCTCGGCATGGCGCCCGGCGGGTACGCCGAACTCGCGGTCGCCGACGCCGCGAGACTCCACGCGATCCCGGCAGGCCTCGACGAGGCCGAGGCCGTCGCGATGATCGGGACGGGCCGCACCGCCATGGGCATCGTGCAGTTCACCGACCTCGGCCCCGACGACATCGCGATCGTCCCCGCCGCGGCCGGCGGTATCGGCACCCTCCTCGTGCAGTACGCAAAGAACGCCGGCGGATACGTCGTCGGCCTCGCGGGCGGCCCGGAGAAGGTGGCGCGGGTCGCCGCGAACGGCGCCGACCTGTCCGTCGACTACACCCAGGACAACTGGGCCACCCAGGTCCGCGACCACCTCGGCGGTCGCCGCGCCACCGTCGTCTTCGACTCGGTCGGCGGCGCCACCGCGCGCGCCGCCGTCGACCTGCTCGGCAGAGGCGGCAAGCACATCGTCTTCGGCTGGTCCGGCGAAGGCCTCCACAACGGCTCCCCGCTCACCTTCACCGCCGAGGAACTGACCGAGCGCGCCATCACCTCCGAGGGCGTGCTCGGCCCGGTGATGCTCCGGAAGGCGGGCGGCGACATACGCGTCCTCGAGGAACGCTCCCTCGCCGAGGCCGCATCCGGCCGCCTGCGCCCCGCCATACAGCGCTTCCCGCTCGCCGAGGCCGCAGCGGCCCACCCCGCACTGGAGACGCGCACCACGATGGGCAAGGTCGTCCTGATCCCCTGAGATCCCGACCAGATCCTGAGATCCCGACCTGATCACCTGCGGCCCCGGAGAGGTCGGCTAAGACCCCAAAGAGGTCAGCGCCTCGTCGGTCAGCCGGTACACCGTCCACTCGTCCTGCGGCTTCGCGCCCAGCGACCGGTAGAAGTTGATCGACGGGGTGTTCCAGTTCAGTACGGACCACTCCAGGCGCTCGTAGCCACGCTCCACACAGATCCGCGCCAGCTCCGTCAGCAGCGCCTTGCCGTGACCGCCACCGCGCAGCCCGGGCCGTACATACAGGTCCTCCAGATAGATGCCGTGCACCCCGCGCCACGTCGAAAAGTTCAGGAACCACAGCGCGAAGCCCGCCACCTCGCCGTCCGCGGTCTCCGCCATGTGCGCGAAGGCAGCAGGCCGCTCGCCGAACAGCGCCTCGTGCAGCTGCTCCTCACTCGCCCGGGCCTCCTCCAAGGCCTTCTCGTACTCGGCGAGCTCACGGACCATGCGGTGGATCTCGGGGACATCAGCAGGCGTGGCGATACGAATCATGAGGTCAGACTGCCCGCCGAGCCGGCTGCCGTGCCATGAGTTTCCGACCGGTGGACACCTGCTCCGCCTGGAGCCGCGTCCGGTCACGTCCCGGATCCCCCGACCGTGGCGAGGATCACCTCCGCGTACGACCATGGAAGCCACCGGGCAGGCGCCCGATCAGCCACCGCGGCCTGCGAGTACCCTCCCGCCACACGCACTCAAGCTGAGCAGCAGGGGCATCATGAGCACGAACACCGTCAACGGCGGCATATCGTTCTGGTACGCGCAGGAGGGCACCCCCCTCCCCAGGGAGCCCCTCCCCGGCGACATCACCGCGGACGTCTGCATCGTCGGCGGCGGATACACGGGCCTCTGGACGGCGTACTACCTCAAAAAGGCCGTCCCCTTCCTCAACATCACCGTCCTCGAGGGCAAGTTCTGCGGCTACGGAGCCTCCGGCCGCAACGGCGGCTGGCTCTACAACGGCATCGCAGGCCGCGACCGTTACGCCAAACTCCACGGTCACGACGCCGCCGTCCGCCTCCAGCAGGCCATGAACGACACCGTCGACGAGGTCGTACGTGTCGCCGCGGAAGAGGAGATCGACGCCGACATCCACCATGGCGGCGTCCTCGAAATCGCCCACACTCCCGCCCAGTTGACCCGCCTCAAGGCCTTCCACGCCGTCGAGATCGCCTTCGGCGAGAAGGACCGCGTACTGCTCGGCGCCCGCGACACCGCCGAGCGCGTACGCGTCACCGGCGCCGTCGCCTCCACCTGGACCCCGCACGGCGCCCGCCTGCACCCCGTGAAGCTGGTCAAGGGACTCGCGGCAGCCGTCGAAGCGCTCGGGGTCACCATCCATGAGTCGACCCCCGTCACGGAGATCAAGCCGAAGCACGCGATCACCCCGTACGGCACGGTCCGCGCCCCGTACATCCTGCGCTGCACCGAAGGCTTCACGGCGAACCTCAAGGGCCAGAAGCGCGCCTGGCTCCCCATGAACTCCTCCATGATCGCCACGGAACCCCTCCCCCGGTCCGTCTGGGACACCATCGGCTGGGACGGCCGCGAAGCGCTCGGCGACATGGCGCACGCCTACATGTACGCCCAGCGCACCGCCGACGACCGGATCGCACTCGGCGGCCGCGGCGTCCCCTACCGCTACGGCTCCCGCACCGACAACGACGGCCGCACCCAGCCCGCCACCATCGAAGCGCTCCGCGAGATCCTGGTCCGCTTCTTCCCCACAACGGCAGGCGCCCGTATCGACCACGCCTGGTCCGGCGTCCTCGGCGTCCCCCGGGACTGGTGCGCCACAGTCACCCTGGACCGCTCCACCGGCCTGGGCTGGGCCGGTGGTTACGTAGGCTCCGGCGTCGCCACCACCAACCTCGCCGCCCGCACCTTGCGCGACCTGATCCAACAGGACTCGGGCCAGGCGGGCCCCACCGAACTCACCACGCTCCCCTGGGTGAACCACAAGGTCCGCAAATGGGAACCGGAGCCGCTGCGCTGGCTGGGCGTACAGGGCATGTACGCGGCCTACCGCGGCGCGGACCGCCGTGAGGCGGTCGCCCGCACCGCGGAAACGGACCCCGTCGCACAGATCGCGGACCGAATCTCCGGCCGTCACTAGACCGTGCTGCCGGACGCGGCCGGCCGACCTCGATGCCGTACTTCTGGACCCAGTCCTCCCGGACAGCCCTTGCCGCCGATGACGAACTCCCAGTCACCGCTTCCCCGGCGACGGAAGGACCCGAGTACTGCCGCTGCCGCTGCGCCTCGGCCCAGACCCCGACCAGTCCGGTGCAACGTCCGCTCATACGACCACGGCTCCCTGTCCCACACCCCGAAAAAACAAGTGTCCCGGACCTGAGAGGTCCGGGACAGGGTGTTTCGGTGGAGCCGCCTGTCGGAATCGAACCGACGACCGTTCCATTACAAGTGGAGAGCTCTGCCAACTGAGCTAAGGCGGCACAGCGCACTTCGAAGCCGTGCGCGAGGGCTTTCACACTCTACACAGAGCCTCATCCACCGATCCACGCAGTTGCCGCCTCCCGTGACCTCCCGACAACCAGTTCGTTGAACGGACTGGTGTGCCGTTCTGAAGATCGGACAGCGGGGAGGGCGGATGACCGAGCCACCGGAGGGGCCCGTGCGCGTCGTCGGCGCGGAGGCCAAGCGCGTCAAGCGCGAGGCGCTGGGCATCGCCGACCGGAGCAAGCACCACTCCCGCCCCGCGGCCCCGATCAAGCACCGCGCCAAGGAGCCGGGTACCTGGCAGCGGGTCTACCGTTTCCGCTTCTATCCGACTCCGGTCCAGGCCGGGCAACTGGAGCAGACCTTCGGCGCCTGTCGGTGGGTCTACAACGAGGGCCTGGCCCTGCGATCGGGCGCCTGGGAGCAGCACCGCGTTTCAGTGGGTTTCGCGGAGACGTGCCGAGCTCTGACCGGCTGGCGGCGGGCGGGGGCGACGTCGTGGCTGCGGGAGGTGTCGTCGACGGTGTTGCAGCAGGCTCTGCGGCATCTGGACGGGGCGTATACCCGCTTCTTCAAGGGGACGGCGAAGTTTCCGCAGCGGAAGAGGAAGCGCCGCTCGCAGGATTCGGCGACCTATGTGCGGACGGGCTTCCGATGGGTCGAGGATCCGGGACGGCCCGGGACGGGGCTGGTGACGCTGGCGAAGCACACCACCCCGCTGGAAGTGCGGTGGTCCCGTCCGCTGCCGGGTGGGCAGGTGCCGGTGAAGCTGACGGTGACACGCGACCGCGCCGGCCGGTACTTCCTGTCCGTGCTGGTCGAGGAACGGATCGAGCCGTTGCCCGCGGCATTCCTGCCCGGCGGGAGCGAGCCGAAAGCTGTCGGGCTCGACCTCGGTCTGGCAGCGCTCGTGACGCTCGACGACGGCTCGAAACTGGAGCATCCCCGGCTGCTGAAGAAGTACGCGAAGGAACTGGCCCGGTGGCAGCGGGAGCTGCACCGCAAGCAGAAGGGGTCGAAGAACCGGGACAAGGCCCGGAAGAGGATCGCCCGGCTGTACGCGCTCATGAACGACGTTCGCAGGGACATGCTGGACCGGTTCACCACCCGCCTCGTGCGCGAGAACCAAGTGCTCGTGGTGGAGGACCTGCGGATCGCCAATCTGATGCGGTCGGCGGCCGGGAAGGGACGCCGGCGGAAAGCCGGGCTGAATCAGTCGATCATCGACGCCTCCTGGGGTGAGCTGCTGCGGCAGCTGCGCTACAAGTGCCAGTGGTACGGCCGGACCTTGGTGATCCTGGACCGCTTCTTCCCGTCCACGCGCCGCTGCTCCGCCTGCCATACGAAGGGGCCTCGGCTCGATGTGTCCGTACGGGAGTGGACGTGCGCCGAGTGCGGTGCGGTGCACGACCGGGATGAGAACGCGGCGGTGAATCTCCGGGACGAGGGGAGGCGGCCGTACCGGCTGGTGGCTGCGGCGCTGCCGCCGGGGAGGATGCCGCCGCCGGTGATCAAGGCCTCGGAACTGCCAGAGGTCCTGCCGGCCGCATAGAGGAACCGGACCGACGGGCCGTCGGCCGGAATGCCTGTGGAGCCCCTGTAAGACCGTCCGGGTGTGGTCCTTGAGGGTCGTACCAGCACGGCAGTGGGCGCTGAAGCAGGAAGCATCGCACGAGCGGTAGCAGGTCAAAAGCATTCCGCTCCGCCCGTGTGCATGCCCAGGTCAAAAGCGCGTTGCTCTGGCCCCACCGAGCCGGAGTCGAAAATTTCATCGCCGTTCAACTGCTGACATGACGGGGCATGCCAGGTAGCGTCACGGCGGGTCCACGTGTGTGGACCAGACCACTCCCTTACTCGGATCGTCCGGCACGTTCCTGCCGGTGAAGGAGACGCATCACCATGGCCACTGTCACATTCGACAAGGCGACCCGGGTCTACCCGGGCTCCACCAAGCCCGCCGTCGACCAGCTCGAGATCGAGACCGAGGACGGCGAGTTCCTCGTTCTCGTCGGCCCCTCCGGCTGCGGCAAGTCGACCTCCCTGCGCATGCTCGCCGGTCTCGAGGACGTCAACGCCGGCTCCATTCGCATCGGCGACCGCGACGTCACGCACCTGCCGCCCAAGGACCGGGACATCGCCATGGTGTTCCAGAACTACGCGCTCTACCCGCACATGTCCGTCGCCGACAACATGGGCTTCGCGCTCAAGATCGCCGGCGTCAACAAGAGCGAGATCCGCAAGAAGGTCGAAGAGGCCGCGAAGATCCTCGACCTCACCGAGTACCTGGACCGCAAGCCCAAGGCGCTCTCCGGTGGTCAGCGCCAGCGTGTCGCGATGGGCCGTGCCATCGTGCGTGAGCCGCAGGTCTTCCTCATGGACGAGCCGCTGTCGAACCTCGACGCCAAGCTCCGCGTCTCGACCCGTACGCAGATCGCGAGCCTGCAGCGCCGTCTCGGCATCACCACGGTGTACGTCACGCACGACCAGGTCGAGGCCATGACCATGGGTGACCGGGTGGCGGTCCTCAAGGACGGGCTGCTTCAGCAGGTCGACTCGCCGCGCAACATGTACGACCGTCCGGCCAACCTCTTTGTCGCCGGGTTCATCGGCTCGCCGGCCATGAACCTCGTCGAGGTTCCGATCACCGACGGTGGCGTGAAGTTCGGCAACAGCGTGGTGCCGGTGTCCCGTGAGGCCCTGTCCGCGGCCGCCGACAAGGGTGACACCACCGTCACGGTCGGTGTCCGGCCCGAGCACTTCGACGTCGTCGAGCTGAACGGTTCCGCGGCCAAGTCCCTCACCAAGGACACCGAGGACGCTCCGGCCGGTCTCGCCGTCTCCGTCAACGTCGTCGAGGAGCTCGGCGCCGATGGTTATGTCTACGGTTCCGCTCAGGTCGGCGGCGAGCACCAGGACCTCGTGGTCCGCGTCGGCGGGCGTTCCGTGCCGGACAAGGGTGCCGAGCTGCACGTCGTGCCGCGGCCGGGCGAGATTCACGTCTTCTCGACGTCGACGGGCGAGCGCCTCAGCGGCTGACCGGGCCGACGTCACCGTCAATGCGCCGGAACGGCCCCGCAGTTCGCTGCGGGGCCGTTCCGCTGCCAGATGGGTCATGTCGACAAATACCCCGGCAGATCCGCCATTTCGATCCTGTACGTCAACACCGATTCGAAAAGCATCGTCGAACCATCCCCCGCCCGAGTGACTAAATGTCGCCAAATCATCACTGACCGCTACGCTCGCTCGCGTGACCCACTCAGCCCGCCGAATCGGCCGCACTCTCGCCCTCGTTCTGCCCGTCGTCCTGGTGCTCTCCGGAACCCTCGCGGTCACCAGCGTCCCGTGGGCAGGGCACAACACCGAGTCGCAGATTCTCACCGCGTCCTCGCGGAACGTCTCCGTGCGTGCCGAGCCCCGCTCGCCGCAGGACGTTCTGCGCGACCGGCTGCTCGCCGAACTCCAGGAGAAGGACCCGAGCATCGCGCTCACCCACCTCCAGCGCGAGGTCGAGGAGCGTCCGTCGCTCGCCAGGCACTGCATGTCGCTCGCCCGCGCCCTCGGACGCGCCGCCGTGAACCGCTACGGGCCCACCCGCGCCCAGACGTTCTCCCGTCCCGTCTGCGACACCTCCTTCGCCACCGGCGTCTCGCAGCAGACCCAGGGGAGCTGACCGCGGGGCCGCCGCCCCCGCCGCATATCGTTCACGGCATGCATACGCCTTCGTATCCGACGCAGGCCGTGGTCCTGGCGGGCGGCCAGGGCTCGCGGCTGCGCCCGTACACCGATGACCGCCCCAAGCCGATGGTCGAGATTCCGGGAACCGGGACCCCGATCATCGGCCATCAGCTTGCCTGGCTGGCCGCCGAGGGCGTGACGGACGCCGTGGTCTCCTGTGGTCATCTCGCCGAGGTTCTGCAGAGGTGGCTGGAAACCGCGGAGCTGCCGCTGCGTGTCTCCACCGTCGTCGAGACGGAGCCGCTGGGCCGCGGCGGCGGCCTCAAGTACGCCGCCGCTCATCTCCCGCACCCGGACCAGCCCTGGTACGCCACCAATGGCGATATCTGGACCCGTTTCTCGCTGCGCGACATGGCCGCCTTCCACGCCGAGCGTGACGCCATCGCCACACTCGCCCTCGCCCGCCCCCGGATCCCGTGGGGAGCCGTCGAGACGGACACCTTCGGCCACATCACGGACTTCATCGAGTCCCCGCCGTCGCCGTATCTGATCAACGCGGGTGTGTACGTCTTCTCCGCGGCCTTCACCGCGCTCCTCCCCGACCGGGGCGACCATGAGCGCACCACGTTCCCGCGTCTCGCCCGTGAGCAGCGGCTGGCGGGCTTCCCACTGCCGAACGGCGCGTACTGGCGGGCGATCGACACCGCGAAGGACCTCACCGAGGCTGCCAAGGAGCTTGCCGCGCAGGCACGTTGACCGCCCCGGGCCCGATACCCGGAGATACGACGAGAGGGGCGGCCACCGAAGTCCGGTGGCCGCCCCTCTCGTTGCGGATCTCAGCCCAGCAGGCCGCCGATCACCCTGCCCCCGCCCGAGCCGCCGCCGTTCCCGCCGTTCCCGCCGGAGCCGCCGCCACTGCCTCCTCCGGAGCCGCCTGAGCCGCCTGAGCCGCCCCCACTGCCGCCACCGCTGCCGGTGCCGCCGCTCGACGAGGGGCCGGCGCTGCTGGACGGCGGCTGAGCCGGCACCGACCGGCTGGGCGGCTGCTGTCCCGTGCCCTGCGTCTGGCTGGGCTGTCCGCCGGTACGGCCGGTCTCGCGGGCCGTGTCCTCGGAGGGCGTGGACCTCTCGGACTCGGGGCTGCCGGAGCTGCTCGCGGACGGCGACGGCTTGCCGTCCTCGCCGAGCGTGCCTGCGGAGCTGCGCGCGCCGCTGGGCTCCTGCGGAAGCGGGGACCCGGGAAGGTGGTTGGTCGGGTCCTGGTTGGGCTCCGGCACGGTCACCATGTCCGTGGAGCGTACGGCTCCGCCGAGCATCGAGCCCAACAACAGGGTGAGACCGACGACCACGGCGGCGACGACGCCACCGCGTCGCAGTACGCGCCGCCGCAGCTCCCACAGCTCCGATCGCGGTCCGAGCTTGCGCCAGGCCTCGCCCGCGAGCCGGCCGTCGACCGAGTAGACCGGTGCGCCCGCGATGATGAGCGGGGACCAGGCGGCCAGGTAGATGATGTCGGGTGCGTCGTACGCCGGCACGGTCTTCCAGGTCACCGTCAGGATGAGCATGGCCGACAGCAGTCCGCCGATGACGGCCGCGACCCGCTGCCAGAGCCCCAGTACGGTGAGCACGCCGACGACCACCTGGAGGAAGGCGACGGTGAGTCCCGCTCCTACCGGGTGGGAGAGCGCGAAGTCGCGCAGCGGCTCGGCGAGTGCCCAGGGGTGCAGCGAGTTGAGCCACTTGACCATGGAGCCGCGTTCGCCGCCGTCGAAGTAGACCGGGTCGCAGAGCTTGCCCATGCCGGCGTAGATGGAGATGAAGCCGAGGAACACGCGCAGCGGCAACAGCACCACTCCGAGGTTCATGCGCCGCCCGGGGTAGTAGGCGTGGCGGACGACGTCGGCGCCGTGCCGATGGGAGCGCACTTCGGCGTCGGCGTCGGCGAACTCCTCCTGCTGGTAGCGCTCCTGGCCGTAGGACTCCTGCCCGTAGCGCTCGGGCTCGGGCTCGGGCTCGTGGGGCTCCGCCTCGTAGGGATCCGGCTCGTAGGAGTGGTACGAGTCGTACGCGCCGACCGCTTGACGCATGGGCGGCAGCAGCGGCCTGTCGGGGTCGCGCGGCGCGCCGGGAGAGCCAGCTGCGGGCATCCGCGTGGTGTGCTCGGCGACGTCGACCCGCGGGATGACCTGGGTGGCTCCCGTGTCGAAGATGTCCCGGCCGTAAGCGTCCCGGTCGTAGGCATCCCGCTCGTAGGGATCCCGGCCGTAGGCGTCCCGCTCGTAGGCGTCCGTCTCGTAGGGATCCCGCCCCATGGTGGAATTGCGCACGGCCTGGAGAAGACCGGTCGCGCCGGCGTCCCCCGGCGCCGACTTGCCGCTCCACACAACGGGTGCCCGCCTGCGCACACCCGTTCCGGCTCCGCCGACAACGGGGTTCCTTGCGTTGCCCGCCATGCCACGTGCGGGGCGCTGACTCTGGGCGAGCTGCACCCGGAAGCTGGCGTGGTTCACGATGACCTGCGCGGGATCGCAGTCCACCTTGACCATGCTCAGCGCAGGCTGATCATCGAACCCGGGCCGGGGCGTTCTGGTGTCCACACTCATCTAACCGAGTGACTTGTGTTTAGGACACTGCCCTGACGGGCCCGATCTGTCCGAGACCCGTCAAGCGTTCCCAATAACCCGATTTGACCGTCATCCTTCGTCGTCTCTCATGCTCGTCCGTCGTCCGTCGTCCGTCATCGCCACGGAGCCGGTCATCGGCGGCAAGACATGAGAAACAGGGCGGGACCGGGGCAGTGCCCCGGTCCCGCCCTGTTTCTCCCCACGTCCTGCGACGCGGCTCGTGCCGTCAGCGACGCCGCTTGGCCGCCTCGTACAGCACCACACCCGCCGCGACACCCGCGTTCAGTGACTCCGCGCCACCCGGCATCGGGATCCTGACCAGGTAGTCGCAGGTCTCGCCGACCAGTCGGCCCAGGCCCTTGCCCTCGCTGCCGATGACGATGACCACCGGGCCGCCCAGCGCTTCCAGGTCCTCGACCGTGGCCTCGCCGTCCGCCGCGAGCCCCACGACCGTGATGCCGGCCTTCTGGTAGCCCTCCAGCGCACGGGTCAGGTTGGTCACGCGGGAGACCGGCGTACGGGCCGCCGTGCCCGCCGAGGACTTCCAGGCGCCTGCCGTCATGCCGGCGGCGCGACGCTCGGGCACGACCACACCGTGGCCGCCGAAGGCGGAGACGGAGCGGACGATCGCACCCAGGTTCCGCGGGTCGGTCACCCCGTCGAGGGCGACGATCAGCGGGTCCTCGCCGTTGTCGTGGGCGGCGGCCGTGAGGTCCTCGGGGTGCGCGTACTCGTACGGCGGGACCTGGAGGACGAGACCCTGGTGGTTGAGCCCGTTCGTCATCCGGTCGAGTTCGGGCCGGGGGGCTTCCATCAGGTTGATGTTGCCGCGCTCGCCCGCGAGCTGGAGCGCCTCGCGCACCCGCTCGTCGTTGTCGATGTACTGCTGGACGTACAGCGTGGTCGCCGGGACGCCGTCGCGCAGCGCCTCGAAGACCGGGTTACGGCCGACGACCATCTCGGACGTGCCCTTGGCGCCGCCGCGGCGGGGCGCCGGACGCCGGGCGGCGGCCTGCCTGGCCTGGGCACTGGCCACCCGGTTCTTCTTGTGTCCCTTGCGCTCGGAAGCGGGCGGCGTCGGGCCCTTGCCCTCGAGCCCGCGGCGTCGCTTGCCACCGCTGCCGACCTGCGCGCCCTTCTTGTTGGACGTGCGGCGGTTCCTGCGCTGGCTGTTCCCGGCCATGACCTACCTGTTTCTGTAAAGCTCGCTCAAAAGTGTGTACGTAAGTGAAGTGTGCCGCCCGGGCGCCCGGGCGGCACATCTTTGTCGGGCGGGCCCGGTGGGTTCAGCGGGGGCCGAGTGTCCACCGAGGGCCGTCAGGCCCGTCCTCGATGACCAGACCGGACTGCAGAAGCTGGTCGCGGATGGCGTCGGCGGTCGCCCAGTCCTTGCGGCTGCGAGCGGCCTCGCGCTGCTGCAGCACCAGCCGCACCAGTGTGTCGACGACTCCGTGGAGATCGTCTCCGCGCTCACCCTCGGCCGCCCACTGCTCGTCGAGTGGGTCCAGGCCAAGGACGCCGAGCATGGACCGTACCTCGGCGAGCCGGGCGACGGCTGCTTCCTTGTCGTCGGCGGCCAGTGCGGAGTTCCCCTGGCGGACCGTCGTGTGGACGATGGCGAGCGCCTGCGGGACTCCCAGGTCGTCGTCCATCGCCTCGGCGAAGGCCGGCGGCACTTCGGTGGCGGGCTCGACCGGCCCGCCGGCCTTTTCCACCACGCGCTGGATGAAGCCCTCGATCCGCGCGAACGCGGACTCGGCCTCGCGCAGGGCCTCCTCGCTGTACTCGATCATCGACCGGTAGTGCGGGGTGCCGAGGTAGTAGCGCAGCACGATGGGCCGCCAGTGCTTGACCATCTCGGAGACGAGCACCGAGTTGCCGAGCGACTTGGACATCTTCTCGCCGCTCATGGTGACCCAGGCGTTGTGCACCCAGTACTTGGCGAAATCGTCGCCGAAGGCCTTGGCCTGGGCGATCTCGTTCTCGTGGTGCGGGAAGATCAGGTCGATCCCGCCGCCGTGGATGTCGAAGGCCTCGCCCAGATACTTGTGCGCCATCGCCGAGCACTCCAGGTGCCAGCCGGGCCGGCCGCGGCCCCAGGGGGTCTCCCAGCTCGGCTCGCCGGGCTTGGCCGCCTTCCACATGGCGAAGTCGCGCTGGTCGCGCTTGCCGGTCTCACCTTCGCCGGACGGCTGGCGCAGATCGTCCAGCTCCTGGTTGGAGAGCTCCAGATAGCCGGGGAAGGAACGCACGTCGAAGTAGACGTTGCCGTCGGCCTCGTAGGCATGCCCGCGCTCGATGAGGCCGCGCATCATCTCGACCATCTCGGTGATGTGGCCGGTGGCGCGCGGTTCGTACGTGGGCGGCAGGCAGCCGAGCCGGTCGTAGCCGTCGTTGAAGGCGCGCTCGTTGTCGTAGCCGATCGACCACCAGGGGCGGTCCTGTTCCGCCGACTTCCTGATGATCTTGTCGTCGATGTCGGTGACGTTCCGCACGAAGGTCACGTCATAGCCGCGGTACTCGAACCAGCGGCGCATGATGTCGAAGTTCAGACCGGACCTGATGTGCCCGATGTGCGGGGCAGCCTGCACCGTGGCGCCACACAGGTAGATCGAGACACAACCCGGCACGAGCGGGGTGAAGTCACGGATCTGCCGGGCGCTGGTGTCGTACAGGCGAATAGTCACGCATCAAGGGTAGTGGCCCGTTACCAGTGCCCCGCGACCCTTCCGGTTCGCGGGACGCGTTTGTGACGTTGTCCGGCCGTGGGACGGCCCTGAGGCAACGCGAATACGACACAACACGAATACGACACGAATACGACTCGGATACGCCGTGGGTGCGATGCGAGCCGGATCCCGGCTGTCCGGTGGGTCAGTTCCTGACGACCAGCGCGGTGGCGATGGCGGCCAGCCCTTCGGCCCGGCCCGTCAGACCCAGCCCGTCCGTTGTGGTCCCGGACAGGGAAACCGGCGCGCCGACCGCCGCGCCGAGTACCTTCTGGGCCTCCTCGCGCCGCTTGCCGATCTTCGGGCGTACGCCGATGACCTGGACGGAGACATTGCCGATCTCGAAGCCCGCGGCCCGCACGATCCGTGCCGCCTCGGCGAGCAGCGTGACTCCGGAGGCACCGGACCACTCGGGCCTCGAGGTGCCGAAGTGGGCGCCGAGGTCGCCGACGCCGGCGGCCGAGAAGAGCGCGTCGCAGGCGGCGTGGGCGGCGACGTCGCCGTCGGAGTGCCCGGCGAGCCCGTCCTCGCCCTCCCACAGGAGTCCGGCGCACCACAACTCGCGCCCCGGCTCGAAGGCGTGCACGTCCGTACCGATGCCGACCAGCGGAATCCGCGTCTCAGAAGCCATCGTTGGCCCTCCTCCGGGCAAGAACCGCCTCGGCCAGTACGAGATCGAGTGGCCGGGTCACCTTGAACGCCTCTTCATGGCCGGGTACCACCACGACGGGCACGCCGAGCTGCTCGACCATGCCGGCGTCGTCGGTCGCACCCTCGCCATTGACGGCGACCCTCTCGTGCGCGCGGACCAGCGTGTCGCGGTCGAAACCCTGCGGGGTCTGTACGGCACGCAGCCGCGCCCGCTCGGGGGTCGCGACGACCGGCTCGGGTTCGCCCTTCTCCTTCGGCTCGACCTCTTTGACGGTGTCGGCGAGAGGCAGTGCCGGTACGACGGCCGGAGCCCCGTCCCGTACCGCCTCGATGACCGCGTCGACGGTGTCGACGGGCACGAGCGGGCGGGCGGCGTCATGGACGAGGACGACGGAGATGTTGTCCGGAAGTGCCTCGAGGCCGAGGCGTACGGACTCCTGCCGGGTGTCGCCGCCGGCCACCACCAGGAAGTCGGTGCGCTCGGGCAGGGCGTGCGCGTCGAGGAGGTTCTTCACCTCGGGCGCGCCGTCGGGCGGGGCCACCACGACGACGAGCGAGACGGCCCGGGAGGCCGCCATGGCGCGTACGGCGTGGATCAGCATGGGCGTGCCGCTCAGCGCGCGGAGCGCCTTGGGGGCGCCGGGGCCGAGCCGTACGCCCCGGCCGGCCGCCGGGATCACTGCGCCGGTGCGGTACGGGCGCGATTCGTCTGACATCGGTTGCACTCCGGCAGGTTTGTTTCCTTGGCCGACATGGGTATGGCCACAGCGTGCCGGGCGCGACGCCCTGACCGAACCCTTCCGTGACAACCGGTCTGCGCCGGCCGCCCGGGCCCGGCACACCCAGTGGTACGGCGCACCACTGGTTCAGCGCAATCGAGCTGTGAGCACAGCCACAGTGTGATCACAGACACAGTGTGAGCACAGCGGCAGTGAGCAGGCGCATTGAGCGGGGGTGTACGTGCCACGACGGACATGCCGCAGCGCCCGGCGACAGGACTGTTTTCACAGCATGTCAGCGGGCACCGCGGCATTGTGGCGCGTGTGTACGCGTCAGGACGCGAGGACCTCGTCGAGCAGAGCCTCGGCCTTGTCTTCGTTGGTGTTCTCCGCGAGGGCAAGCTCGCTCACCAGGATCTGGCGCGCCTTGGCGAGCATCCGCTTCTCACCTGCGGAAAGCCCACGCTCGCGTTCACGACGCCACAGGTCACGCACTACTTCGGCGACCTTGATGACATCGCCGGAGGCGAGCTTCTCGAGATTTGCCTTGTAGCGACGGGACCAGTTCGTCGGCTCTTCGGCATATGGTGCGCGCAGCACCTCGAAGACCCGGTCGAGCCCGTCCTGACCGACCACATCGCGTACGCCGACAAACTCCGCATTGTCCGCCGGCACACGAACTGTCAGGTCGCCCTGGGCGACCTTGAGCACCAAGTAGGTCTTGTCCACGCCTTTGATCTGGCGAGTTTCGATGGCCTCGATCAGCGCGGCCCCGTGATGGGGATAGACCACGGTGTCGCCAACCTTGAACGTCATGTGACAGGTACCCCTTCCGTGGCTATCCAGAGTAACACGAGAACGGCTTCTACTGAATGGCGTTTTCGCAGGTCAGGGCATATCTCGGGGCTTGACAACAGCAACACGAACGTGCTGCGGACGCCTTCCGGAGGGGGGTATTCGCAGGTCGGAGCGGCTGCGCGGGCGGAGAGAAACGCGCACGTTACACGCAACAGAACCCCCTCTCCGGAGGACGAACGTCCCGGTTTGCCGGGTTCCAAGCGGTGAACTTCCCGTACTCCGTTCGGTGGCCGGTCACCCGTACGGACGGATGTGCGTCGAATCCGGAATTGATCTACGAGGGGTATTCGGTAAGCAATCCGTGGTGGCCCGGAGAATTGATCAACGCGCTTATGTGAACGGCGTACGAAACGGCACGACCGGAGTGCCTCCCGAGGAACCTCTCGAGATGCCCCTCGGGCCGCTTCCCGACCGGCCCTCGACCGCTCGTCGGGCGAAGGGGCGGGTCGGGTGCGGGGCGGGTAGGGCGGCTCGGTAACCTAAGCGCGAGCTGACACCCCCTTAGCCGATCTTCGAGCCGGTTCAACCGCCGGTCCGACTGCCGGCTCGGCTGTCGGCTCGAACCGCCGGTTCACCTGCCGGCTCACCGCCCGTCCGTAGCCAGTCCCGTACGTCCTAGGAGATGCCGCCGCCGTGAGCCGCAGCCTTCGACGCGGCGCCCTCGCCGCTACTGCCATCGTGTTCTCGATCGCCTCGCTCTCCGCCTGCGCAGCGGGCACCGACGCGCAGACCCTCGGCGTCAAGCCGGACAATGCCTCCACGACGGTCGACACCATCAAGATCCAGAACGCGACGGTGATCACGCAGCCGGACCGGAGCGCGGTGGGCCCCGCGGTCGTCTCCGCGACGGTCTTCAACACCAGCACCACGCCGCAGACCATCGAGGCGATCACGCTGCCCGGCACGAGCGCCCAGGTGAAGCTCGGCCCGGCCAAGGGCTCCGGCCCGGTCACGGTGCCGGCCAACGGCTCGGTCGTCATCGGCGGCGCGGGCAATCCGTCCGCCGTGATCGCGGACGGCCGCGAGGCCGCCGAGGCCGGCAATGTGCAGGAGGTCGTCTTCCGCTTCAGCGAGACCGGCGACGTGAAGATTCAGGCCTTCGTCGTCCCGGCGGAGGGCTACTTCACGGGCTTCGGCCCGAGCTCCCCGCCGAAGCCGCCGGAGAAGCCCGTGGAGAAGCCCTCAGGAACCCCCTCGTCGACTCCGTCCGGCTCTCCCTCGGGAGGAGCCACGGGCGCACCGGGCAACGGCCGGTCCGGCGAGCCCGGCACGCCGTCGGACTCCTCCTCGGCGTCGGGCGAAGCCGGTCACTGACGGCCACGCCGGAAGTCGTATCAGCCGTAGGAACACGAGGGGCGCCCCGCCGGAATCCTTTCCGGCGGGGCGCCCCTCGTCGTACCGCTGCCGGTTTACGGCTCGAACTTGTACCCCAGGCCACGCACCGTCACCAGGTACCGCGGCGCACCGGGGTCCGGCTCGATCTTGGCGCGCAGGCGCTTGACGTGGACGTCGAGCGTCTTCGTGTCGCCCACGTAGTCCGCACCCCACACGCGGTCGATCAGCTGCATACGGGTCAGCACCCGGCCGGCGTTGCGCAGCAGCATCTCCAGCAGGTCGAACTCCTTCAGCGGGAGATCCACCTTGCCGCCCGAGACCGTGACGACGTGACGGTCCACGTCCATCCGCACCGGGCCGGCCTCCAGGGCTGCCGGGGCGACCTCCTCCGGTTCACCGCGACGGCGCAGGACCGCGCGGATGCGGGCGACCAGCTCCCGCGAGGAGAAGGGCTTGGTGACGTAGTCATCGGCTCCTATCTCCAGGCCGACGACCTTGTCGATCTCGCTGTCCTTGGCGGTCACCATGATCACCGGAACGTTCGAACGGCCGCGCAGCTGCCGGCAGACCTCGGTGCCCGGCAGGCCGGGCAGCATCAGGTCGAGGAGGACGAGGTCGGCGCCATTGCGCTCGAATTCGTCAAGCCCCTCGGGCCCCGTGGTCGCGATGGCGACCTCGAAGCCCTCTTTTCTGAGCATGTAGGAGAGGGCGTCGCTGAATGATTCCTCATCCTCGACGACAAGCACTCGGGTCACGGAAGGACCTCCGGGGCAGGGATTTCGGCATTCGGATCGGTGTCGTAAGGCCGGTCGTCGTCCTCGTCGACGCGATCCGGTCCGGTGGATGAGCGGTCCCGTACGGCACCCGCTTCGGGCAGCCGCAGGGTGAACGTGGAGCCCTGTCCCTCGGAGCTCCACACCGTGACCTCCCCGCCGTGCGAGGCGGCCACGTGCTTGACGATGGCCAGTCCCAGACCCGTGCCTCCGGTGGCCCGGGAGCGTGCGGGGTCGACGCGGTAGAAGCGTTCGAAGACCCGCTCGCGGTCCTTCTCGGAGATACCGATGCCCTGGTCGGTGACGGCGATCTCGATGAGATCGCCGCCGGGCGCGGCGACGCGGCGTGCGGATACACCGACGCGGGTGCGGGCCGGGGAGTAGTTGACCGCGTTCTCGACGAGATTGCCGAGTGCGGCGGCGAGCTGGCCGCGATTGCCCCAGATTCGCAGGTCGGCGGTGCCGCCCGCGGCCATGGTGATCTGTTTGGTGGACGCCGGCTGCCGGGACCTGTCGATGGCCTCGGCGACCAGTTCGTCCACACGTACGGGCTCGGCGTCCTCCAGCGGGTTGTCGTTCTGGACCCGGGAGAGGTCGATGAGTTCCTGTACGAGATTGGTGAGCCGGGTCGCCTCGATCTGCATCCGGCCGGCGAAGCGGGTGACCGCCTCGGGGTCGTCCGAGGCGTCCATTACCGCCTCGGAGAGCAGGGAGAGCGCGCCGACCGGGGTCTTGAGCTCATGGCTGACGTTCGCGACGAAGTCGCGCCGTACCGCTTCGATACGGCGGGCCTCGGTGAGGTCCTCGACCAGGAGCAGGACGAGGCGGGAGCCGAGGGGAGCCACCCGTGCGGAGACGGCGAGGGCCTCGCCGCGGCCGGTGCCGCGCCGGGGCAGGTCCAGTTCGACCTGGCGTATCTCGCCGTCGCGGCGGGTGTCGCGGGCCATGTGCAGCATCGGCTCGACGGCGAGCTTTCCGCCGCGGACCAGACCGAGGGCGTACGCCGCGGAGCTGGCCTTGACGACGGAGTCGCTCTCGTCGAGTACGACCGCGGAGGAGCGGAGCACGGACAGCACCGTGTCGACGCCGGGCGGCAGCACGGCGTCGGTGTGCAGGGAGGTGCGGGTGGGTCTCTTCTGTTCGCGTTCGCTCCAGCGGAACGCCAGCATCGCGATGACACCGGTGCACAACCCGGCGATCGCTGCAGCTGCGGCGACCGCCGCGTTCACGTCCATGCCTCCAGGTTATGCGTGGTAGTGGAGATGCTCCCAGCCAAACGGGTGGCACCTCGAACAGTCGTCGCCCAGAGTTCACCAAGGGGATAGTGCCGGTTCACTTGAGGTGGAGGAGCCGGACTCGTACCGGACAGAACGTGGGAGCGTGGGGGTCCGAGCCCACCCGGACCCCGGTCATCAAGAGAGGGACACACCCATGCGGGACGCGTACCACGAGGAACTGGACTCGATCGGCGAGGGCCTGGTCGAGATGGCCAGACTGGTCGGGTCGGCGATCGGGCGCGCCACCACGGCCATGCTCGACTCCGATCTCAAGCTCGCGGAGAGTGTGATCGCCGGCGACCAGAAGGTCGACGATCTGCAGCACGACCTGGAGGCACGGGCCATCGCCCTGCTGGCGCGCCAGCAGCCGGTCGCGACGGATCTGCGGATCGTGGTGACCTCGCTGCGGATGAGCGCGGACCTGGAGCGCTCGGGCGACCTGGCCCAGCATGTGGCCAAGCTGGCCCGGCTCCGCTTCCCCGACACGGCGGTGCCGCACGACCTGCACGCCACCATCCTGGAGATGGGGCAGCTGGCGCAGCGGCTGATGGCCAAAGCCGCGGAGGTGATCATCACCAAGGACGTCGACCTGGCACTGCAGCTGGAGACGGACGACGACGAGATGGACCTGCTGCACCGGACGCTCTTCCAGCACTTGATGGACGACCGCTGGAAGCACGGCATCGAGACGGCGGTCGATGTGACGCTGCTCGGCCGCTACTACGAGCGCTTCGCGGACCACGCGGTGTCGGTGGCGAAGCGGGTCGTGTACCTGGTCACGGGCGAGCACGCGGACGAGCTTCAGCCGCCGACGCAGGTCGAGGGCGTCTAGCGGAGGTGTTCCGGCCGGGGGCGCCCGCGTGTACAGGGGGCCGTGGTGTGCCTCCGCGCGCTGTTGATGCGCCCGTCGCAGCGGGCATGCAATGGGCAGAGGCGGACCATCAGGTACGCCCATGAGGAGGGACCCATGGCCGAATCCACCATGACCGACTCTCAGCAGGAAACACCTGTTGAAGTGGTGTTTCTGCCCGTCCTCGGTGCCTGCGGCTGCGGCTCGGGCTGCGGCTGCGGCTGCCAGTCGGGTGGGCCGTGCCAGTGCGGTGGCTGCAGCGGATAGCCGACCCCCGGTACGCACGCGCGTACGCGGAAAGGGCCCCGTCCACGAAGGACGGGGCCCTTTCCGACGGACTCGCTGCTACTTCTTCTGTCCGGTTCTTCTCTCCGGGGATGGCCGGCCGGCACTCCGGGTGGCGGATGCAGCGCCGGCCTCAGTGCCTGAGGGACTTCTTCGTCCTCTCCACAGCCAACTGGATCTTGCCCTTCACCTTCTCGTTGCGACCTGCGACCCGCATGCGCCTGTCGCCCGTGACATGCCCGACGGACTCTTTGATCTGGCCCTTCATCCGCGTCGCCGTCGCCTTCGCCTCTACCTTGTTCATGGCCGGTACCTCCTGTGACGAGCGATTGCCGAACTACACCGTGGGCCGCCGCGCGGGCTCGGGCTGCTTCGCCGCGGATCGCAGCGCGAGCGCCACAGCAACCTCGCCCAGGCTCATGAGGACCAGCCACAGCCCGAGCAGTCTGGCCAGCGCGGTAGCGGATTCCACCGGGAACGCAAGCACCACAATGCCCGCCACGATCCCGAGGATGGCCACTGCGAATGCCAACCCCCGATGCGGCATATCGCGTCCGCCGCCGACGACGAAGGCCGCCAGCAGCCCCGACACCAGCCAGTAGGCACCGACCACGAGAGACAGCACCGCGGTGGTCTGCAGCGGGTGCCGCAGGCACAGCACACCGGCCAGGATGGCCACCACCGCCACCAACACCGCTGCCACCCTGCCGCCGCCCTCGCTGTCCCGCGAGAAGGCCGTCACGAAGCGGAACGCGCCCGAGATGAGCAGGTACAGGCCGATGATGACCGCCAGAACGTGCAAGGTCTCGTCCGGCCAGACGAGCACGACGATCCCTGCCGCCAGGGTCACCAGAGCGACACCGAGCAACCACGTCCATGCGCCGCCCACATCGGCCAACACGTCACTGGGGTCGGCCGACCCGTGAGACGTCGCGGAATCGGATGGTGTGTTCACGAGGCCCTCCCATTACGGGACCTCAAGCCCGGTGTACCGGCCTTGAGGTGGTGGGGCGGCTCAGAGCAGAAACCGCTCCGGATGAGCGGGAAGACGCATACGCCCCACGCGAAGATCCGCATCACGCAAGGAGCGCGTCCTCGTGGTCCGCTTGCACAAAAGCGCTCTCCCACCATCGTCGCGCGGTTTCGACGCCGTAGCCATCCAAGCCCGCCCACCTGGTGCCGAGCAGTCGGGTCACCCTCGGGAGGCTCTCGGCAACCTCAGCGGCCGGACGGTCCCCCGTTCTGGGCCCACAGTGGGCCCAGAACAAACGAAAGCCCCTGATCTGCATCATATGTGCAGGTCAGGGGCGTGATCGCTTTTCCTACTTCTTCTTGCCCTGATTCTTGACCGCCTCGATCGCGGCCGCGGCCGCATCCGGGTCGAGGTAGGTGCCGCCCGGCTTGAGCGGGTGGAAATCGGCGTCGAGCTCGTAGTAGAGCGGGATGCCGGTCGGGATGTTGAGGCCCGTGATGTCGGCGTCGGAGATGCCGTCGAGGTGCTTGACCAGGCCGCGCAGGCTGTTGCCGTGGGCGGCGACCAGGACCGTACGGCCGGCCAGCAGGTCCGGGATGATGCCGTCGTACCAGTAGGGCAGCATCCGCTCGACGACGTCCTTGAGGCACTCGGTCCGCGGACGCAGCTCGCTCGGGATCGTGGCGTAGCGCGGGTCGCCGCTCTGCGAGAACTCCGTGCCGTCCTCGAGGACCGGCGGCGGGGTGTCGTACGAGCGGCGCCAGAGCATGAACTGCTCCTCGCCGAACTCGGCCAGCGTCTGCGCCTTGTCCTTGCCCTGCAGCGCGCCGTAGTGACGCTCGTTCAGCCGCCAGGAGCGGTGGACCGGGATCCAGTGGCGGTCCGCGGACTCCAGCGCGAGCTGCGCGGTGCGGATGGCGCGCTTCTGGAGGGAGGTGTGGAGTACGTCGGGGAGCAGGCCGGCGTCCTTGATCAGCTCACCGCCGCGGACTGCCTCCTTCTCGCCCTTCTCCGTCAGATTGACGTCCACCCAGCCGGTGAACAGGTTCTTCGCGTTCCATTCGCTCTCGCCGTGGCGGAGGAGGATCAGCTTGTACGGTGCGTCGGCCATGTGTCCGAGCCTAATAGACGTCTTCCCCGTGCTGCTCGGCTGCCCGCGGAGCGGACTCGATTGACGGTCGGCGTCAATTGACTGGCGACGCCGAGCGTCACGCTTGTAATGTGCGGATGCCTGCCAAGCCACTTACACCCGGGGGGAATCCGCATGTCCGTCGCCGGTCTGAGACGTGCCGCGAGCGAGAGCGTCTCGGGGCTGCCCCGTGAGTTCTGGTGGCTGTGGACAAGCACTCTGGTCAACCGGCTCGGCGCCTTCGTCGCGACGTTCATGGCGCTGTACCTGACCCTGGAACGGGGCTACTCACCCTCGTACGCGGGACTTGTCGCCTCCCTGCACGGCCTCGGCGGTGTCGTCTCCTCGCTCGGCGCGGGTGTGATGGCCGACCGGCTCGGCCGGCGGCCAACCATGCTGATCGCACAGAGCTCGACCGCCGCGTCCGTGGCGCTGCTCGGCTTTGTGCAGCACCCGGTGGCCATCGCGGCCGTCGCCTTCCTGGTGGGTATGGCGTCCAACGCGTCCCGGCCCGCCGTGCAGGCGATGATGGCCGACATCGTCCGTCCCGAGGACCGGGTGCGGGCCTTCTCGCTGAACTACTGGGCGATCAACCTCGGGTTCGCCGTCTCCTCCGCGGGCGCGGGCTTCATCGCCGAGTACAGCTATCTCGCCGGCTTCCTCGGCGAGGCCGTGATGACACTGATCTGCGCGGTCGTCGTCTTCGTCAAGCTGCCGGAGTCACGGCCACAACGGGCGAAGGCCACCGCGGACGAGCCCGCCGAGCCCGAGGTGAGCATGGGGACCGTGCTGCGCGACGGGCGGTTCATGAGCGTCGTCGGGCTGTCGTTCCTGATCGCGCTGATCTTTATGCAGGGGCATGTGGGACTGCCGCTGGCGATGGGCGCGGACGGCTTCAGCAGCTCCGACTTCGGCATGGCGATCGCGGTCAACGGCGTACTGATCGTGGCCCTGCAGATCCCGGTCACCCGCTTCATCGAGCACCGCGACCCGCGCCGGCTGCTGATCATTTCCGCGGTGCTCGCGGGGTACGGCTTCGGGCTCACCGCTTTCGCCGGGTCGATCGCCGTGTACGCGCTGACCGTCTGCGTGTGGACGCTGGCCGAGATCATCAACGCGCCGACCCAGACCGGGCTTGTCGTGCGGCTCTCGCCGCTGCACGGACGTGGCCGCTACCAGGGGATGCACACGCTGTCCTGGTCGGTGGCGGCGCTCATCGCCCCGCTGATGTCCGGTTTCGTCATCGACCGGTACGGCGCGGAGTGGCTGTGGGGGATGTGCGCGGTGCTGGGGACGGTGGCGGGGCTCGGGTACTGGCTGCTGATGCGGAACCTGCCCGCGGAGAGCGCGACGGGAGCGACGGGAGCGACGGGCGCGGACGCGCCGGCCGAGCGGATCGCCCCGGTCCGGCGGATCGAGGACGGCCCGGCGGATGCCGTCGGGCCCGTGCCCGCCGCCGGAGTGGTCAGTCCGCCTGCGTCCGTCCCGTAGGAGCAGCCGCCGGATCCGGCGATTCCTCCGTCACCCGGGTGCCCGGGCGAGCGAGCAGGGGAACGCCACCGCCGGCGCGCCCGCCATCCCGTAGAAGACCCATTGGCCGGCCTCGGCGAAGTCCAGCCGGATCGCGTTCATCGAGGCGCGTATCGTCGTCGCGATCGGGCCGGAGCCGCTGTGCTCCTGGGCGTCCGGATTGCCGGTGACGGACTCGGCGATGTTCCGGGCCGCGGCCGTCAGGTGAGCGGCGGTCGGACGCGGGCCGGCCAGGCGCGGGCGGTCAGGCGAGCAGCGCCCGCTGGGCCTCGTACAGATTGCCCGGACACACCCCGCCCGGCTGTCCGTACGCCTCGATGCGCGAGCCGAGCGGCCCGCTGAAGTCCGGTACGTCGATCTGGTCGAACTCACGGACCGTGCTGATGGCGACGGTCGCGCTGTACGGGGCGATCCGGTCGATCCTGATCAGGCCCGCGCGCTCGTTGGTGACGGTGACGTTCCAGTGGGTGAACCGGGCTCCGTACAGCGGTCCCGCGCTCGCGTCGCCGCCGTGGCGGCCGTTGTTGTCCACCGTGATCTCGGTGCGGACGTTGGCGAACGGCATACCGCGGTGCGTGTCGAAGGTGCCCATCTCCATGTTCCCGCGCGACCAGACGTTGTAGCTGGACAGGCCCTCCACATTGATGCCGTGGAGCTGGGTGTTGGCGGGGGCCGGGACGGTGCGCCGGGCGATGGTGAAGTCCTCGATGAGATTGTCGTGCGAGCCCTCGCGGCAGAAGTACGGGTGGTGGGAGCCGCGGCCCTCGACGCGGGTGCCGCGCAGGGTGCATGCGGAGGCGGCTACCAGGCCGAAGCCGTTGTCGACGTGGCGGACGGTGATGTCGTCGGCCCAGCAGTCGTACGCGCACTGGAAAGTGACGCCGTTGTAGCCCTTGTCGAGGAGGTGCTGGGACTGCGGGGTCTCCATGGCTTCGAGGGTGAGCCCTTCGACACCGGAGCCGGTGAGCGGAGTGACGAGAGTGGTGATCCTCGGGTCCCATTCAGGGCGTACGTCGAGAGGCAGCGGCCGTTCGAAGGTGACCTTGTTCCGTTTGACGGCCGTGATGCGTACGGGCCATTCGTAGGGGACGTAACTGGTCAGCTTGGTCTTGTCGTCCCAGACGTACCCCTCGGGACCCGCGCCGCCGCCTGCCATGTGCTCCAGGAGGGTGTGGCCGGCGTCGTCCGCGAGGCGGAGCAGGACGAGCTGTCCGCGGCGGAGACGTGAGGCGTCGGTGACGGTGACGGACCGGTCGCCTCGCTCGGCGGGCCTGACGGTGGCGAGGGTGCGCCACTCGTCGCGCTTGTTGCCGGTCCAGCCTTCGAAGGGCCACGCCTTGGCCTTGATGGCGGTGGTGAGGCTGTCCCAACGGCCCTTCGGACAGAGCCAGATGAGACCACCGGCCCAGGACCAGGACGACTTGTCGCCGCCGTAGCGGCTGCCGTACACACCGATGAGTTCGGTGAGGTTCTTGGTGGCGCAGAGCTTGGTGCGGGTGCTGCCGGCGCCTTGGAGTACGACGTCGCTGTGGCCGATGCGGATCAGGTCGTCGATGCGGTAGGTGCCGGCGGGGATGAGGACCGTGCCGCCGCCGCGCTCGCCCACAGCGGCGACGGCACGGTTGATCGCGGGGGCGGAGTCGGCGGAGCCGTCCGGTTCGGCGCCGTGGGCAAGGACGTTGGCGACGACGGGGCGTCGGGGGAAGCGGCGGGCTCCGGCTCGTTGACCTGCCCGGCCTACGAAGGGGATCTGCGGGTGGCTGTAGGGGTTTCGACGGAACTCGGCCCAGAGGGGAGAGGGGGTGGCGGGCGCGGGGGCGGCGACGGCGGTGCGCGTGCCGACGACGCAGGTGGCCGCGACGGCTGTGGCACTGCCGAGCAGAGTCCGTCTGCTGATGGCGCGTCGACCGGTCTCCATGAGCCCACCCTCCCACGTATGTGAACGACGTTCATATGAACGTCCGCAGTGAGCATGCCATGAGCCCGAGCCCGCGGAAAGGGGTCGTACGGGGCCTTGCGCCGGGGCCGAGATGGGGAGTCCTGCCGGGCGCACCCACCCTCACCGCATGACCGGGCAACCCCCTACTTGGTCAGGTTGGTGAACGCATCCAGGTTCCGGGTCGACTCTCCCCGCGACACCCGCCACGCGTACTCCTTGCGGATCGCGCTCGCGAACCCCATCTCCAGCAGCGTGTTGAAAGCGCCGTCCGCCGCCTCAAGGACCGCGCCGAGGAGGCGGTCCAGTTCCTCCGGGGTGACCACGGAGAGCGGGAGCCTGCCCACCAGGTAGATGTCGCCGAGGCGGTCGATCGCGTAACTCACGCCGTACAGGCGCAGATTGCGCTCCAGCAGCCAGCGGTGGACCACCGCGTCGTTCTCGTCCGGGTGTCGGACCACGAACGCGTTGATCGACAGCGAGTGCTTGCCGACGAGCAGCGAGCACGTCGTCGACAGCTTGCGCGTGCCAGGGAGTTTGACCACGTACGAGCCGGGCTCCCGGCTCTCCCACTCGAGTTCCGCGTCCTTGAGCGTCTGCTCGATGACCTGGGCAGCCTGCCGTACGTCAGCCATGGTGCGAGCGTACCCGGCGGCGGTGTTCGTACATCGCCGCCGTGTAGACATCCGCCGTCGCCGACGCCGCCGTGTCCCAGCCGAAGGACTTCGCGTGGCGGGCCGCCGTCGCGCCCATCCGGGCGGACAGGGCCGGATCGACCAGCAGACGGTGCAGCGCGGCCGCGTAGTCCTGCGGGTCGTGGCCCGGGACCAGGAGGCCGGTCAGCTCGTCGCGGACCGCCACCGGGAGGCCGCCGACCTCCGCGGCAACCACGGGCGTGCCCGTCGCCTGGGCCTCGATCGCGACCAGGCCGAAGGATTCGCTGTACGAGGGCATGACCAGCGTGGACGCGGCCCGGAACCAGTCCGCGAGGAGGTCCTGGCCGACGGGCGGCTGGAAGTGGACGACGTCCGCGATGCCGAGGCGGGCGACCAGTTTCTGCAGGCCTTCGGGCTTGGCGAGGCCGCTGCCGCTCGGGCCGCCGACTATCGGCACGAAGAGCCGGGAGCGCAGGGAGGGGTCGCGGTCCAGCAGCAGCGCCACGGCGCGGAGCAGGATGTCGGGGGCCTTCAGCGGCTGGATGCGGCCCGCGAAGAGCGGGATGAACGCGTCCTGCGGCAGCCCGAGGCGGGCCCGGGCGGCGGCGCGGCCGTCCGCGGGCCGGAAGCGTTCCAGGTTCACGCCGGGGTGGACGACGGCGACCTTCGCCGGATCGGCGTCGTAGAAGCGGACGAGTTCGTCGGCCTCCTCCGCGGTGTTGGCGATCAACCGGTCCGCGGCGCGCACTATCTGGGTCTCGCCGATGACTCGGGACGGCGGCTCGGGGGAGTCGCCATCGGCGAGCGCGGCGTTCTTGACCTTGGCCATGGTGTGCATGGCGTGGACGAGCGGGACGCCCCACCGCTCGGCGGCGAGCCATCCGACATGGCCGGAGAGCCAGTAGTGGGAGTGGACGAGGTCGTAGTGGCCCGGGCGGTGGCCGGCCCAGGCCTGCATCACACCGTGCGTGAAGGCACACAGCTGGGCCGGGAGGTCTTCCTTGGCGAGGCCCTCGTAGGGCCCTGCGTCGACATGCCGTACGAGCACGCCGGGAGACAGCTCCACGACCGGCGGCAGCCCGCCCGCGGTCGCCCGGGTGAAGATCTCGACCTCGATATTGATGGCGGCGAGCCGCTTGGCGAGTTCGACGATGTAGACATTCATGCCGCCGGCGTCGCCCGTCCCCGGCTGATGCAGCGGGGACGTGTGGACGCTGAGCATGGCGACCCTGCGCGGCTTGCGATGACCGCCGGGGAACCGGATCCGCGGTGCCACCAGGCTGCCGCCGAGGCGGGAGACGTACTGGCTCACGTCGGCGTTCCTCCTCGCTGCGGGCACGGCAGGCTGCGGGGCGATAGCAGCCACCAAAGCCTCACAACAGCGGACTCTCGGCTTCCATTTCCAGCCCCCCTTCGCTTTGCCAAATCATTACCGTCCGGAAGCCGTGTCACGACCGCATACCCTCACTTTCATGACTCGTCCCGTCGGCACCGCGACCCGCGGGACGACCAACCCCAACCGGCTGCGGCGTATGGACCGCTGGATCGCCGCGACGCACGGACCGGCGCTGCGCCGCGGCGACGCGCCCGTCGCCGTCGATCTCGGGTACGGGGCCGCCCCCTGGACCGCGCTGGAGCTGATGCAGCGGCTCCGCAGGGCCGAGCCCCGCTGCCAGGTCGTCGGGATCGAGATCGACCCGGCACGGGTGGCCGCCGCGAAGCCGTACGAGCGCGAGGGGCTCAGCTTCCGGCACGGTGGCTTCGAGGTCCCGCTGGAGCGGCGGCCCGCGCTCATCCGGGCGGCGAATGTGCTGCGCCAGTACGACGAGGGCGAGGTCGCCGCGGTCTGGGCGCGGCTCCGAGCGCGCCTCGCGCCCGACGGGCTGCTGGTCGAGGGCACCTGCGACGAGATCGGGCGGCGGCACGTCTGGGTCGCGCTCGGCCCGGAAGGCCCGCGCACGCTCACCTTCGCCACCCGGCTCGGCTCCCTGCGGCGTCCGTCCGATCTGGCGGAACGGTTGCCGAAGGCGTTGATCCACCGCAATGTGCCGGGCGAGCCGGTGCACGCCTTCCTGCGGGACTTCGACCGGGCGTGGGCGGCAGCCGCTCCGTACGCCTCGTTGGGCGCCCGGCAGCGCTGGATCAGAGCCGTACGGGACATGGCGGTCGACTGGCCGCTGGCGGACGGCCCTCGGCGGTGGCGGCAAGGGGAAGTCACGGTGAACTGGGCGGCACTCGCCCCCAATTCCGTATGAACAGGCGCGAACGAGGGAACGCGGAGGGCCCGTTGTTCGTCCCTGACGAGTGGGATTGATCCACCAGTCGGCAGATCGGCACCCGTCGTCCCTGTCGCTTTTGCGGACGTCGTGGCACCATCGCGACGTCGCCCGTAAGTTACTGACGGTAAATCATATTCAGGCCTACTGGCGTTCGCCCGGAGCCCGAAGGGGGAGTCGTGAACCGACGCCGCTGTGCCACTGCCGCGATCACTCTGGTCTGCGCACTGACCGTGCCGGCGTCAACCGGCCAGGCTTTCGCGGCCCCCGAGCCGCCGCCGGCAAGCAGGGCGGGCGCCGCCGAGGACGCACCCAAGAAGTCGCTGGAGGAAGTGCGTCAGGAGATCGAAGCCCTCTACCGCAAGGCCGCGTCCGCGACCGACGCGTACAACCTCGCCGAGGAGCAGGCCGACAAGCAGTCGGCCGAGATCGTCAAACTCGCGCAGGAGATCGTCAAGGGACAGGCCCGGATCGACGACCTCAAGAACCGCGCGGGCGCCGCCGCCCGCGCCCAGTACCGCGACGGCGGACTGCCGCCCGAGGCGCGGCTGGTGCTCACCGACGATCCGCAGCTGTTCCTGGACGGAGCGGGCCGGATCCAGCAGGGCCAGAAGGCCACCAGGGACCTCCTCGGCGAACTGACCAGGACACAGGCCGACTTGGCGGCGTACACCAAGGACGCGAGCGCCCAGTGGCGGAAGCTCGAGGCCAACCGCGTCAAGCAGGCCAAGGCCAAGAAGGAGATCAACTCCCAGATCGCCGCGGCCAAGAAGATAGAGGACAAGCTGGAGAAGGAGCAGCGGGAGCGGCTCCTCCAGTTGGAGCGGAACGCCGAGTACAAGGCACAGACGGCCTGGCTGAGTTCGGGCGTACTGAAGGAGATCAGCCGCAGCGCGAGCCCGCAGGGCAAGAAGGCGGTCCGGTTCGCGACGGCGCAGATCGGCAAGCCGTATGTGTGGGGAGCGGAGGGCCCGGGGTCGTACGACTGCTCGGGGCTGACGTCACAGGCGTGGTCGGCGGCGGGGAAGGGCATCCCGCGCACCTCGCAGGAGCAGTGGCGGCTGCTGCCGCGGATCGAGATCAAGGACTTGCGGCCCGGCGACCTGATCATCTACCACGCGGACGCGAGCCATGTGGGGATGTACATCGGCGACGGAGCGATCGTCCATGCGCCGCGACCCGGGAGGAATGTGACGATTACGGGCGCTGGTTCGATGGCGATCCTCGGAGTCGTACGCCCGGACAAGTGACACACATGAGTAACTCGGATGAGTGACACGTAAAGAAATACGTCAGGGGGGTGACGAACGCGTGATGTTCGTCATGGCCTCTTGAGCAAGTACCTCCCCATGCGCGGCATATGACAGTGGCTCTTCACACTTCACCATTCCGCTCCGACACCCGGTACCGCTATGGTCCCGGTCTGGTGAGGCGTCGATCGTCGCTGCACCGCGCCCTCGGGGGGAGGGAAGGAAACCAGGAACGATGCCCGTACCCGTACCGCGACAGAGGGGTGTCCCCGTCGCGGAGACCGACCGTGGGAGCGCCTGCGCCGCCGGCAGCTCCAGCGGCGGCGACCTCACGCTTCTGGTGATCGAGGACGACCCGGCGGGTACCTTCACCGTCCCCGAGCTGCTCGACGCGGCCGGCACCCGGGTCAGGATCCGGATCCGCAGCGCCCGCAACCTGACCGAGGCGGAGCGGCTGCTCACGGACGACGTCCACTGCATCCTCGTCGACCTCGCCCTGCCCGGACCCGGCGAGGAGGAGCTCGCCCCGCTCAAGCACGTCCTGCGCCTCGCGCCGCGCCACGCCGTCCTCGCCCTGACCACCTCGGGCGACGCGGAGCGCGCGGCGGAGGCGGTACGGGTGGGGGCACAGGACCATCTCTTCCGCGACGAGCTCGACGGACGGCTGCTGAGCCGCGCCATCCGGTACGCCGTCGAGCGCAAACGCGCCGACACGGCCCAGGTGAAGCTGGCCGAGTCGAGGCTCCGCGCCCAGGAGAACGCCCGGCTGGAACGCGGTCTGCTGCCCACTCCCCTGCTCCAGGGCTCGGATCTGCGGTTCGCCGCGCGCTACCGGCCCGGACGCTCGCGGGCGCTGCTCGGTGGAGACTTCTACGACACGGTCCGCACCGCGGACGGCACGGTCCACGCGATGATCGGTGACGTCTGCGGCCACGGCCCTGACGAGGCGGCACTCGGCGTCGAGCTGCGTATCGCCTGGCGGGCGCTGACCTTCGCGGGCCTGTGCGGGGACGAGCTGCTCTCCACGCTGCAGCAGGTGCTGGAGCACGAGCGGGAGAGCGAGGAGATCTTCGCGACGCTCTGCACGGTCGACATCGCGCCGGACGGCCGGCGGGCCGGCCTCTGCCTGGCGGGCCACCCGGCGCCGCTGATCGCCCGGCACGGGCGGCCGGCGCAGCTGCTTCCGTACGACGACAACGGCCCGGCGCTCGGCCTGCTGCCGCGCGCCCGCTGGCCGCGCCGCCAGGTGGAGCTGGGCGCCGCGTGGAGCCTGATGATGTACACGGACGGGCTGATCGAGGGCCGCCGGGGACCGGACGCGAAGCAGCGACTGGGCCAGGACGGGATGGTCGAGATGATCAACCGGCAGTTGGCGGCGGGCCTCGAGGGCGAGTCACTGCTGGAGGCGGCGGTCTCGGAGGTCCGCGATCTCAACGGCGGAGAACTGACCGACGATGTGGCGGTGCTGCTGCTGAGCAGGCACGGGGCCCGCAGGTAGCCCGCGGGCGGGGCCTGCGGGCTGCCGGGGTCTACCGTCCGCCGTTGTACGGACCGTACGGGCCGTCGCTGCTGGAGCCGCCACCGCGGCGGCCACCCTTGCCGGAGACCTGCTTGAGGGCGGGCCGCACGTCCACGAAGAAGACGATCGAAGCGATCAGTCCGGCGATCGACAGGAACAGCACGGAGACGAAGAGGTTCACCGCGACCGTGATGCCGAGGATGATCAGCCAGAAGGACTTCTTCTGCTTGTCGGCGGCGCGGTAGGCGTCGTCGCGGGCCATGGCCGCCATGATCAGCGCGGTCACCGACGTGCCGAGGAAGACAAGGTCGAGCACGAGCCAGAGCCCGAAGTCGAATCCCGCACGCAACATGCTGAGCACCGCCTCATCAGTGATTTGTAGCGCCTCGCGGCCAAGGTACCGGGCCCGAGGTACCGGGAGAACGAGCCGGACACCCCAATGGTGCCCGGCCCGTCCTCTCGTACGCGTTACCAGGTGTTACTTGGCGGACTGCGGCGAGGGCTTCTTCGTCGCCGTCGTCTTGCGCGCCGGGACCTTGCGGGCGGCCGCCGGAGCGGGCTTCTTGGCCTCGGCCTTCACCTCGGTCTTCCCGGTGGCCTGGGCCGCGGGCTTGTCGGCGTTCGGCTCGACGGCGACGGCGATCTCGGCGATCTCCTCGGCCGCCTCGCCGCGCCACGACTTCACGACCTGCTCGCCCTGCTCGGCGACCTTCTCGTACGTCTCACGGGCCTTGACCGCGTACTCGGCAGCCACACCGACACCACGCAGCGCCAGGTCCTGAGCGGTCTCGCCGAACTTCTTCAGATCGGTGTCCAGGGTCTCGAGCACCTCGGTGACCTTGGCCTGCACGGTGGCCTGGGCCTCCTTGGCCTGGCTGGTCACCTTCTCCTGAACGGCCTTGGGGTCGGCGTTGCGCACGGCGTCGATACGGCTCGGGGCCTCGGCCTTGAGCTGCTCGATCAGCGCGGGAACCTTCTTCGCCTGCTGGACGGCGAGGTCGGCGGTTCCGGCCGCGAAGTAGAGGGGAGTCGGGTCGGTGAGGGTCTTACGCAGGTCATCGGTGATGGCCATGACTGTGGTCCTCCCGGATCGCAGATCAGTTTGAGGGTTGGTCGGCATCACTGCCGTCGGCCGTGCGGGGGCCTTCAGCGGCGGTGTCCATGGTGTCCGTGGAGTCCATGATGTCCGTGGAGTCGGTGTTCTCGAACCCGTTCTCCTTGCGGAAGGACTCGTAGATCTGCAGCAGCACCTGCTTCTGCCGCTCGTTGATCGAGGGGTCGGCGAGGATGACGGCACGCGTCTCCAGCTCCTCCCGCTCCCGCTCGTCAAGGATCCCGGCCCGCACGTACAGCGTCTCGGCGGAGATCCGCAGCGCCTTGGCAACCTGCTGCAGAACTTCCGCGCTCGGCTTGCGCAGACCGCGCTCGATCTGACTCAGATACGGATTGGACACCCCGGCGGCGTCGGCGAGCTGCCGCAGCGAGAGCTGCGCTGTGCGCCGCTGCTCACGCAGATACTCACCGAGATTGCCGACGTTGAGTGATGCCATGCCCCGATAGTGCACTGCCGGTGCTAACTATTGCAAGCACATGCTTGCAATAGTGTTCCACGCAACATGGCGGCTACCCATCGGGCGGACCGGGACAACGTCACGCGCCCGATCAGTGACGAAAGGGAGAAAATGACCAGCTCTGCCCCCGGCGGCACCCTCACGCTCGCGGACGACCTCACCATCAGCCGCATGGGCTACGGCGCCATGCAGCTGGCCGGCCCCGGCGTCCTCGGTCCGCCCAAGGACCGTGACCGGGCCGTAGCGGTACTCCGCGAGGCGGTCGACCTCGGCGTCACCCACATCGACACCAGCGACTACTACGGCCCCGTGGTCGTGAACGAGATCATCAAGGGAGCCCTGCACCCCTACCCCGCGGATCTCCGCATCGTCACCAAGGTCGGCGCCCGGCGCGGCGACGACGGCTCCTGGAACCCGTCGCTGGAGCCCGACGATCTCCAAGCCCAGGTTCGCGAGAACCTGCGGCACCTCGGCCTCGACGCTCTCGACGTCGTCAACCTCCGCCTCGGCTCCTTCGAGGGCGACTCCGACGAGTCCATCGCGGAGCCGTTCGGCGCGCTGGCAGTGCTCCGGCAGCAAGGGCTCATCCGTCATCTCGGGCTCAGCGGCATCTCCTCGGCGCAACTGACCGAGGCGCAGACCATCGCGCCCGTCGTCACCGTGCAGAACCTCTACAACCTCGCCGCGCGGAAGGACGACGACCTCGTCGACCGGTGCGAGGCGGAGAACATCGCTTTCGCCGCGTTCTTCCCGCTCGGCGGCTTCAGCCCGCTCCAGTCCGAGACCCTCACCGGCGTCGCCGCCCGCCTCGAAGCCTCGCCGCAGCAGGTCGCCCTTGCCTGGCTGCTTCAGCGATCCGCTACGACTGTCCTCATCCCGGGCACTTCGTCCGTGGCCCACCTTCGCGAGAACATCGCCGCGGCGGGCCTCGAACTCCCGGCCGATGCGGTCGCGCAGCTCGACTCCATCGGCCGGTAGGAAGCCCGCCGCCGCTCGGCCGTCGGCTCGCCCAGGACGGTGACAGTGCAGTCCACCACGGGCTTCCGGCTCGATCCGCACCATCTGTGCCCGCGCCCGCGCCTCGGCTCGGCCCCAGCCCCCGAAGGTCGCCGTGAGACGGCCGTCATCTGCTCGCGGGCGGTGGCGAAAGCCTGCCTGCGCGAGCGGTCCGTCCGACATTCACGGAGACCGAACTGGCCATATCCTGACCGGTTTCCGAGGCAGAATGATCTGCTGTGAGAGCTGATCGTCTGGTGGCGACCCTGCTGTTCCTGCAGACGCGGGGACGGGTGACCGTGACCGAGGTGGCCGCGGAGCTGGAAGTGTCCGAACGCACCGCCCGGCGCGACCTTGAGGCGCTCGCGACCGCCGGCATACCCGTGTACTCGCAGCGCGGCCGCGGCGGCGGCTGGTCACTGGTCGGCGGGGCCCGGACCGACCTCACCGGGCTCACCGCCGACGAGATCCGGGCACTGTTCCTGCTCGCGGGACCGTCGTCCGCCACGCCCGAACTACGGACGGCGCTGCGCAAGCTGGTACGGGCGCTGCCGTCGACACTGCGGTCCGGTGCGGAGGCCGCCGCGAACGCCGGTGTCACAGACGACACCGACTGGTCGCGCTCCCCCGTCACCGCCTCGGCACCCCATCTCGACGCGCTCCAGAGGGCGGTGGTGGAAGGCACGCAGATCCGCCTCGGATACGCCCGCCCGGGCAGGCCCGCGGGCGAGCGTACGGTCCATCCGCTCGGCCTCGCGTCCAAGGCGGGCGTCCGCTATCTCGTCGCGGGTACGGCCCAGGGCCTGCGGACCTTCCGCCTCAGCCGCGTCATCTCGGTCACCCCGACCGGCGAACCGGTCGTCCGCCCGGACGGCTTCGACCTGCCCACGGCCTGGCGCTCCCTCGCCTCGGGAATGGAGGACCGCATGCTCGCGGCGACGGTACGCGCCCGGGCGGAGAGGGGCGCCGAGCCGGTCCTGCAGGGGCTGTTCGGCGGGCGGCTGCGGATCGCCGGGTCGCCCCTTGCCGACGGCCGGCTGGAGATCGAGATCGACGGCCCGTCACCGGAGATCGTGGCGGCGCAGCTGGCGGGGCTGGGCGCGCGCGTCGAGGTCCTGGACCCGCCGGAGGCCAGGGAGCGGCTCGCGCAACTGGCGGCCGAACTCACCGCCGTCTACGGGCAGTGACTCGCCCCAGGGGAGTAGACGCTCACTTGGTGGTCGCGGTGGTGGCGGGGGCGTGCAGGGCCGTCGTGCGGAACGCGGAGTATGCGGGAGGATCGGATCAGGACCGCCGAACCATCGCACCGCCGCACCGCCGCACCGCCGAGAGGAATGCACAGTGACCGTCGAACGCATAGGCCCGCCCCTGACCGGAGGCGAGCGCGAAACGCTGCGCGCCTTCCTCGACTACCACCGCGCCACCCTCGCCATGAAGGCCGACGGCCTCTCCGACGAGGAGCTGCGCCGCCAGTCCATGCCACCCTCGACGCTCTCCCTGCTCGGCCTGGTACGGCACATGGCCGAGGTGGAGCGCGCCTGGTTCCGCCGAGTGATCAACGGGGAGGACATCCCGCACGTCTGGTCGGACAAGGGCGATTTCCAGGAGGCGTACGACGCGAGCGAGTCCACGCGCTCCGAGGCTTTCGAAGCCTGGCAGACGGAGATCGAGCACTCACGCCGGATCGAGGAGCAGGCCGAGTCCCTCGATGTGACCGGCTATCAGGCCAAGTGGGGCGAGGACGTGTCACTCCGGCTGGTGATGCTGCACATGATCCACGAGTACGCCCGGCACAACGGCCACGCCGACTTTCTCCGCGAGGGGATCGACGGCACGGTGGGAGCCTAGTTCCTACGGTGTCCTGACGCGCTCGAGCTCCAGCTCCAGCGGCAGCGGCAGCGGCAGCGGCAGCGGCAGCGGACGAGGGTCGGCACTCCCCAGGTCCATCTCACCTCCACTGACTCCGAAGCGTATGAGCCGGAGTTGACCTCAATCGCAGTTGAGGTTCCAGACTTCTCGCAAGCTATCGAGTTGGGGAGTGGACGGCATGCGCGTGGCACAGGTGAAGGAATTCGGCGGCCCTGAGGTTCTGGTCACGGCGGAGGTCCCGGATCCAGTGGCGGGTCCGGGTGAGGCGGTCGTGGCTGTCTCCGCGGTGGACACGATCTTCGTGGAGACGCAGGTGCGGTCCGGCGCGTTCGGCGAGCACTTCGCGGTCCAGCCACCGTATGTGCCGGGCGGCGGCATCGCAGGTACGGTGCGCGCGGTCGGCCAGGGGGTGGACGAGGCGTGGATCGGCCGCCGGGTCATCACCGCCCTCGGCTTCACCGGCGGCTACGCCGAGCAGGCCGTGGCCCCCGTGGCCAAGCTGGTCCCTGTCCCCGACGGCCTCGGACTGCAGGAGGCCGCCGCCCTGGTCCACGACGGCGTCACGGCCTGCGCGCTTTTGGAGTCCACCGGCCTGGGCGCGGGCGAGCGGGTGCTGATCCTGGGCGCGTCGGGCGGCATGGGCACTCTGCTTGTGCAGCTGGCGAAGGCCGCCGGGGCGGAAGTGACGGGGGTGGCCCGGGGTGAGCGGAAGACGTCCCTGGTACGGGAGTTGGGTGCGGACGTGGTCGTGGACGCGACCCGGGACGACTGGGTCGCACAGACCCGCGCGGCGCTGGGCCCGGCCGGCGCGGATGTGGTGCTCGACGGAGTCGGCGGCGCTCCGGGCCTGGCTGCCTTCGCGCTGACGGCGGACGGCGGGATCTTCTCGGCGCACGGGGCGCCGACGGGCGGCTTCGCTCCGGTGGATGCGGCGGAGGCGGAGCGCCGTGGGATCAAGCTGCTCGGCATCGGGGACGTACAGCTCTCGGACGAGGAGTACGTGCGCCTGGCGGCGAAGGCACTGGAAGAGGCGGCCGCGGGCCGGCTGCGACCGGTGATCGGCGGCACGTTCCCGCTGACGCGCGCGGCGGAGGCCCATGAGGCGATCGAGGCACGGACGCTGCGGGGGAAGGTGCTGCTGACGATGTGAGTGCGGTGGGGTCGGGGGCGGAGTGAGGCGGAGCCGTGGACGGCGCTGTTGTGGGACGAGGGGATCCCGGCGGTGGCGCTCACGCCGTCGGGGGTGCCGCTAAGGGTCCGTACGGCCTGGGTACGCACGGAGCCACCGCAGATACGCGGCCATGACCTGCCGGAGCGTGGGCACTTCGGGCAGACCCAGCGGCTCGGCAGCCGCCTTGAGGACGAGATGGATCCGCCAGGCGGCCCGGGGCAGCAACCGCCAGTTCTGCTTCGGGCCGGAACCCAGGGCCACAGCCGTACGGATCACATCCGTGTAGACGGACTGTGCCCGCTTGTACGAGAGCAGCACCGGAAGGTCTTGCTCCCATCCGTCGGAACTGCCGGGCCGCACCCTCTCCACAGCCGCCCGCCACACTTCCCTGACCCGGCCTTCCTCCTTCTGCGAGTAGCGCATCAAATGGAGGTGCGTCGCCAGGTCGTACAGCGGATCACCGATCGCGGCGAGCTCCCAGTCGATCGTCCACAGGTCGCCCGCGGGATCGACGATGAAGTTCTCCCGGTGAAGGTCGCCATGGATGAGAGCGAAGGGGCGCGGTGCGAGTCTCACCGTCGCACTCTTCAGCTCCTCCAACGCGTTTTCAGGGACGCCGAGTTCATTAAAGAGCGTCCCGAACCGGCCGGCGTTCTCGCCGTACACCTGCTCTTCAGTGAAGCGGATGAGCCCGCGCAGGAAAGCGCCCGAGTCGGCGTCGCTGTCCGTCTCGGCGTCGCTGTCCGTCTCGGTGCCCGTCGACCGACCGTCGGCGGCGGCGTTCCGTCGTATGTCGAGTTCATCCGCCTTGACCGCCACCAGCTCTTCGAACAGTCGGCCGAGTTGATGGAGATGACGGTCCGAGAGCGGCCTGCTGGAGAGCGTCCGCCCTTCGATGAACCCCTGCAGACAGACGCTCTCCGCGACCTCGAAGCACTCCGGGATACGGGCGATCCGGCCGCGCAGCGCGATGAGGAGCCGGTCCTCCGAGGCGAAACACCGACGGTCGAACCAGAGCAGTTCCTCGCGCGGCGACCGTAGTTTGCCTCGCTCGAAGCGTGTGGCCAGCGGATTCTCGGCGGGCAGCGGGAAGGCGTACGTCTCATGGTGGTAGCCCTTGAGGGGCCCCTCCACGAACCGATCGTCCCGGCTCAGCCCGGCCGCTTGCCGGCGAGCCTCGGATGCCGCCTCGACTGTCATGTACGCGTGCCCTCGGTAGTCCGCCCGGATCAGGAACTGACTGAGGAAGTTACCGCTCCCGCCGGGGTGGAGGCGGGAGATTCCGGGGAGAGATCACCGGCAAGGTCCATCGCGCCGGTGATCCGATTCCCACGCAACAGGCACACCTCGCCGTCACTCCACCCTGAGGCCCGGCTCGACGGCGTCGAGCAGTTGCCCGAGCGAGGAGACTTTCGGCATTTCCCCGACAGCCTCCAGCCGTCGCCGCTTCGCCTGGTTACGCGCGTAACCGAGAAAGCGGACCCCGAGCTCCCTGGCTGCCTCGTAGTCCGCGGGCGAATCCCCGATCATCAGGGATTCCTCCGCTGTCGAGCCCGTGGTCTCCAGAGCCCGCCTCAGGCAGTCCGGATTCGGCTTGAGCAGTCGCGGGTCGGGCATACGGCCGTGCACATGCTCACCGAAGAAGTCCGTGAGCCCCTCACGGTCGAGATAGCTCCGTACGGCGCTCGCAGAGTTGTTCGTCGTTATGGCCAGCCGGAAACCCACCGCGCTGAGCCGGCGTATCAGCCTGTTCGCATCCTTGGTCGGGTGCGCTGTCACCGAGGCACGGAGCTCCTCGGCGGTGAGCAGCTCCTCCAGGTGCCCCACCAGTTCGCTGCCCCGGTGTCTGTCGGCGGCCGCGCTCAGGATGGCATGCGGATCGTCGGCGGAGCCCTCGGGCACCGGCACCTCGTCGTGGAAGCGGTGCTGGATCCAGTCCCTGAGTTCGGTGGCGACCGCAGGGGCCGTGTGCCTGGCGAAGAGCTGGCACATGGGGCCGTCGAAGTCGAGGAGCACGCACTTGACGGCGGCGAGGAGGTCGCGCAGATCGGTCGCGCGCGGTTCAGTCACATCGCTCCGTCCGTCGGGGCCGAGAACACGGTTCCGGTGCCTTCACATGCCATCTTGCCCGCAACTGCCTTGGCCGACTGCGTGGTTGGGGAGGTGCGGCCATGTCGGCGTGACCGAGAGCCCTGGCTCCGTTTGCGGTGAAGTGGCTCCCCCAGGTCGTCCAGTGGCGACCGATGGCTGCTTCACCGCTGTTCACGGTGGTGGTCCGTTCGGCCCGCCCGGAACCTCGGCGTACCGGCACGCTGTGCGGCGCCCCGATCCTCCTGGTGCTCCTCCTCCGGAACCGGTGGCTGGTCAGCTCCCGAGGGTGATCCCCTTGGCGAGCGTGCCCCACAGACCGTCGAACCACTCCTGCGCCTGGGTCACAAACGCCTCGTCCCAGGTCCCTTCGCCCCGTTCGAAGGGGAAAAGCATCGAATCGCTGCCGAGCGCGTCGTAGATCTCCATGGGTGTGTCGTCGATCTGCTCTTCACGCTTCTTGATCTGGTAGAACGCGAAGAATGCCTTGCATCCGTTCAGCAGATAGAGCTTCACGGGCGGGGTGAAGGGCAAAGCCTTCAGCGTCACCTCGACATCGATGCCGCGGGTGCTGCGCAGGGCGCGCAGGCTCTGCCGCAGGACGGCGCCGTGGCTGTTGCGCAACGACAGCCAGTGCTCGTGCACCAGCCGCCCGTCGCCGGATTCCTCCTCGGTCGGCCGGGGAAAGGCGAGCTCCAGGTCTCGTGAGGGCACCATCACCCGGACCTTCACCGTCTCGGGCCTGATCTGATCCGAGCGAATGGCCTGCAACGGCTCGGCGAGTGCCAGGTTGAGGGACTCCGACGTCAGACAGATCGCATCGATACGAACGTTGGGCGCTTCGAACGCCTCCATGACGCGGGTCCCGAGCGTGGCGGCGGTCTGCTGGGGCTCGCCGGGGGCCGAGACCTCTTCGGACGGGGGCACGGCAACGCGTGCCGGAGGCACGCGCTCCGAGGCGACGGGCCAGGCATCCTCACCGTGGCCGCCACCGTCGGCCGTCACCACCGGCGCATCCCGCTCGGCGTTCACAAACGTCCCACTGCCCTGGCGGGTGACGATCAGCCCCATTTCCCGCAGCAGGTCCAGCGCCTGAATCACGGTGGCACGGGAGACCTGGTACTGCGTGGCCAGTTCACCCTGCGTGGGCAGGCGCTCCCCCGGCCTACGAGTTCCGTCGTTGATCTCCTTGCGCAGCTCGTCCGCGACCCACCTGTACCTGTACGTGGTCTCTCTCGGGGCAGACCCATGGCTCGTCACCCCACAACCTTACAACTCCCCTACGGCAAAGCAGAGATGCCCCACACAACCGAACAACTAGGACCCCCGACTCAGCGAGACAACCGAATGACCATACAAGTTTACGGACATACCCCAGGCGGGCATTAATCCATCAGGTCAACCGGTTGAATTTGTATGGCAGTTGGAGCTCAGAACGAGGCTGCATCTCGTCCCAGCCGCACAACGGTGTGCGGGCACCGGCGCCCCTCCCCCCTGAAGGAGTGACCACCAATGCCCCTCTTCACCCTTGTCTTCGAGCAGTACGTGCAGTGGCGGTTCGGCTTCATGGCCGCGCTGGGACTCACCCTCCTGACCATCGGAGTGAAGGCCGAGAACCCCACCTGCGCAGGCATCGGCGGCGTTCTGCTGGTGGCTCCGGCCATGACCGCCGGCACCTGACAGGCCGCCGAGCCTCCGCCACCCGCCCGGGCATCACAGCGCAGGAGTCAGAAGATGTCCGGGCACCAAGGCCGCCTCGACGTCCGGAACAGCGCGTCAACCGTCCCCGCCGCCCCCGGCGTCCCCTCCTCCACCAGGCCCAGCGCCGCCAGCCGTACCGCCGACTCGTCACCCAGGTACAGCGCGCCCAGCTCCCGTACATCCAGCGTCAGATCGGGCGACTCCCTCGACGGAACACACACTGCCCCCTCCGGCGACGCGTCCAGGCGGAAGCGGCCGGCCGCCAGGCCCGCCGTGTCGCGGATGTCCAGGACCAGGGTCGCGGCCGTCCCGTACGTACGCGCCTCCAGGGCCCGTACGACATCCAGGATCCGCACCCACAAGAAGTCCGCCTGCGTCAGGATCCTCGCCGCGCGCGGATCCGGGAGCAGCAGCGGGAGCAGGTCGTCCGGGGCGCGGTAGCCCGACTTGACCGTGGTGATCCAGTCCACCGAGCACACGTAGTGCCACAGCGCACGCTCCGCCGCCGGCGTCAGCGCGATCATGTCCCGGACCGTCGCCGTGTTCAGCGGCTGCTTGGCGTCGCCCCACTTGTCGTCAGCCCGGTAGGCGAGCAGTCCCTCGGCCTCGCCGGCCGACGAGCGGTAGACCGCGTAGAACCGCTCCGTCCAGGGGTCGCCCGCCAGCGCCGCCTGGCCCGTGTTGACCTGCCACCAGCGCTCGTCGCGGTTCACCGCGCCCGGCTGCCGGGCCGCGAGCCGTGCGTGCAGTTCCGGGCCGAGCTTGCGTACGTCCGTCCCGTCGACCAGGTCGATCCGGCCGCCGCCGTCCGGGCCCGACCAGCGCGGGTCCAGGCCGGTGCGCGGGACGTCGACCGCCCACTCGGTGATCGAGGTGGCCGGACCGTAGCCGTACCGGCCGTAGATCGGGTACTCCGCGGCGATCAGCGTGGATACGACGTCCCCGCGCTCCTTGGCCTCCGCCAGGTCCGCGGTCATCATCCCGCTGAGCAGGCCGCGCCGGCGGTGCGTGGGCGAGACGGTGACATTGGAGACCGCGCTCGCCGGAAGGGCGGCCCCGCCCACCGCGGTGAGCTGCTGGGCGAAGGAGCGGAACGTCGCCACGCAGCGTCCGTTGTCGAAGGCACCGCGGACCCGCGAGAGATCGGTGTGCGCCAGGCGTTCGGCGATCTCCTCCTCGGAGAACACCGGCGGCCTCAGGAATCCGGTGGACAACGCCCGTAGCCAGTCGGCGAATTCTGACTCGGTGACAGGGCGGGTTTCGACACTCATGTGTCTCACGCTAGGCCGAACGCCGAGCTGCGCGCATCCGGGTTTCCGGCAGCCCCGCGCGACTCAGAACGCCGACCGGATCTCGCCGACCTCCATGCCGCCGCCCAGCAGCGGCGTGTGCCCGATCCGCGCCACCACACCGGCGTCCACACCCAGCAGCTCGAGGCCACGGGCCAGCACCGGGCCCAGCGCACGCGTCGAGCCGTCGTCCACCTTGAAGGCCAGCGCACGGCCGTCCGCGAGCGCCACCGCCTGGACCGCCTCCGCACCCATCTTCGACAACGTGCCCGGCACCTCGCGCATCAGCCAGGTGTCGGGGCGGCGCGTACCGGCGACGTACTCGGGGTGGGCGCGCATCGCGTCCGCGACCCGGCGCTCGGCCGAACCCTGCTCGGCGAGTACGAAGTGGCGGAAGGCGCGGGCCAGTCCGGTCAGGCTGATCGCCATCAGCGGAGCGCCGCAGCCGTCCGTGCCGACCGCCGTGACCCGCTCGCCGGACACGTCCTCGACCACGTCGTGGACCAGCTGCTGCAGCGGATGTCCGGGGTCCAGGTAGTTCGTCCTGTCCCAGCCGTTCAGCGCGCAGGCCGCCAGCATCGCCGCGTGCTTGCCAGAGCAGTTCATCGTGACCTTGTCACGGACCTGGCCCGTCGCGAGATACGTCTCGGCCTCGGCCGGGTCCAGCGGCAGGTCCGGCGGCGTCTGCAGCTCATCGGCCGCCAGCGTGTGCTCGGCGAGCATCTTCCGTACGAGATCGAGGTGGAAGCCCTCTCCCGAGTGGCTCGCGGCGGCCAGCGCCAGCCGCTCCCCTGCGATGTCGAGCCCGGCGCGCAGTACCGCCGCGGCCTGCATCGGCTTGTTGCTGGAGCGCGGGAAGACCGGTACTGACGGGTCCCCGAGCGCGAATTCCACACTGCCGTCCGCCGCCAGGACGACGAGCGACCCCCGGTGACGGCCCTCGACAAAGCCGGAACGAACGACTTCGGCGAGGACCGGGGGTATGGCAGTGGTGGAGGTGCTCATCGTGGGCCTTCCGGGGCGTGAGCCCGCTCCCGGAAGGATCGCTTCAGGTGAGCAGGTCGTCTACTTGTGCTTCGCCTTCACGGTACCTGCGGGCGATCTCGGCACTGCAATCGTCCGCCGTGCGCTGCAGCAGCTGACGGCTGTGCGAGACCTGCTGCTCGTAGCGGATCAGCCTGCCCATGGCCGCGTGCAGCTCCTCGTCCGTACGGGCGTCGAGGTCGGAGAGCTCGACCTCGGAGAGCATGTCGGCGGCCAGCCGACGGTACTCCTCGCTGTGCGGTGTGGAGAGCGTCACGTGCCGGGCCGACGAGCGGTGCCGCGAGGGGGCGTCGGCCAGGATCTTCGACAGCCGGTCCACGACGGTGGTCTCCGGGACGACCGGCGTCCGAGGGTCCGTACGCCGCGCCAGCTCGGCCCGCAGGATGTCGATGCGGCCCTGGAGCAGCCGCCGCACATAACTGAGGTCCGCCTCGTCGCGATGCGAGTCGCGGCGGAGAATCCGCAGCTCAGGCAGGAGCAGTGCCGCGAGATCGTACTGCGGGGGCTCCGGCACAGCGTCCCCGGAACACTGCGAGGGGTCAGGCACGGCATCCCCGGAACACTGCGGGGGCTCAGGCACGGCATCCCCGGAACGCTGCTGGGGCGGTCGCGCGGCACGTGGGCGGCCGGCACAGGTCGGAACGGAAAGCGGCGGTGGATGCGCTGCGGGCAGCGGTGTGGGAAGCGATACGGGACCGGACGACTGTCCGGCGCCAGATGTGCTCATGTGCGTATGTCCGTCCCCTCGACCGATGCGGCTGCACCGCCTCCGTGCATGGTGCCACTCCGGAAGGTCCCGACGCAGGTGCTCTGCACCCGTTCAGCCCCAGATAGGTTGGTCTGTATGCGTGCAGTGGTGCAGAGGGTCGACGGCGCGAGCGTCGTCGTGGCGGGCGAGACGGTCGGCGAGATCGTTGGCGAAGGGCTGTGTGTGCTGGTGGGAGTGACCCACGAGGACACCGAGGAGAAGGCGGCGCAGCTGGCCCGCAAGCTCTGGTCGGTCCGGATCCTGGAGGCCGAGAAGTCCTGTTCCGACGTGAACGCGCCCTTGCTGGTGATTTCGCAGTTCACTCTCTACGGGGACGCCCGCAAGGGCCGCCGCCCCACCTGGAACGCCGCTGCCCCCGGCGATGTGGCCGAACCGCTGGTCGACGAGGTGGTGGCGCAGCTGCGGGCGCTGGGGGCGCGGGTGGAGACGGGCCGGTTCGGGGCGGACATGCGCGTCTCGCTCACCAATCACGGCCCGTTCACCGTGCTGATCGAGGTCTGAGCACTGAGCGCGGTCCAGGTCTGATCAAGGCCTCGGTACTCGCCGAGGTCTTGGCACTCGCCGAGGTCCCGCTGCTCACCGAGGTCCCGGCACTCGCCGAGGCCTCGGTACTCGCCGAGGTCCGAGGAGCTACGGCTCGACCACGAGCTCCTGCGCGGCCGCCGTGTCGCCCGCCAGCAGCTCCGCGTCCACCGGCACATTGCGCTTGACCAGCGCGAGCGCGATCGGACCGAGCTCGTGATGACGGGCGGAGGTAGTGATGAAGCCCAGCTGGCGGCCCTCCTCCCCGTCCGCAGCCAGTCGCACCGGAGTGCCGTGGCCCGGCAGGTGCACCTCACTGCCGTCGAGGTGCAGGAAGACCAGCCTGCGCGGCGGCTTCCCCAGGTTGTGGACACGCGCGACGGTCTCCTGGCCGCGGTAGCAGCCCTTCTGCAGATGGACCGCGCTGCCGATCCAGCCCAGCTCGTGCGGGATGGTGCGGTGGTCGGTCTCGAAGCCGAGGCGCGGGCGGTGGGTCTCGACGCGCAGTGCCTCGTACGCCAGGATCCCGGCGGCCGGGCCGTTCGCGGCGGCGTACGCCTCGAGGCCGGAGCGCGGCAGGAACAGATCGCGACCGTGCGGGGTCTCCCGTACGACAACGCCGTCGGGCACTTCGGCGATGGAGCCCGCGGGCAGGTGGACGACCGCGAACTCCTCGGTGCGGTCGGCGACTTCGACCCGGTAGAAGAACTTCATCGACTCCAGGTACGCGATGAGTTCCTGCTGTGTGCCCGGCTCGACATGCACCCAGACCGTCTCGCCGTCGTCGACGAGATACAGGGCGTGCTCGATATGGCCGTGCGCGGAGAGGATCAGCGCCTCGGTCGCCTGGCCGGCCGGGAGCTCGCTCACATGCTGGGTGAGCAGCAGATGCAGCCAGCTCAGGCGGTCGTCGCCGGTGACGGTGACGACGCCGCGGTGCGAGAGATCGACGAGGCCGGTGCCGCCCGCGAGGGCGCGCTGCTCGCGGAACAGATCGCCGTAGTGCGCGGCGACGCCTTCGTCATGGCCTTCGGCGGCGACCGCACCGGGCAGGGACAGCAGAGGGCTCTTCATGCGCTAAGCCTACGACCCGGTGGTCGAGGCCTCAGCAGTGCACTTCTTGCAGCGGCCGAAGATCGCGAAGTGCTTCATGTCCGTCTCGAAACCGAAGGTCTCGCGGAGCTTGGAAGTGAACTCGGCGGCGACGGTGACATCCGCCTCGATCACATTCGTACAGTCCCGGCAGACCAGGTGGATGTGGTGGTGCCGGTCGGCGAGGTGGTACGTCGGCGCGCCGTGGCCGAGGTGGGCGTGGGAGACCAGGCCGAGCTCCTCGAGGAGCTCCAGGGTCCGGTAGACGGTGGAGATGTTCACGCCGGAGGCGGTCTTGCGCACCTCGGAGAGGATCTCGTCGGGCGTCGCGTGCTCGAGCGTGTCGACGGCTTCGAGGACAAGCTGGCGCTGCGGCGTCAGCCGGTAGCCGCGCTGCCGCAGATCGCTTTTCCAGTCGGTGCTCACCACGCACCCAGTGTAGGCAGGCGCTTCGGCCGCGGGGAGCGGTTGTCGGCCTTGATCCCGCGGCGGGCGGCGCGGCGGCGAACGGCGGTCCGCCGCCGCGAGCACCGGACCCGTCGCCGCGGCGCCGGTGATCAGCGGCCGCACATGGTCTCGAACCAGGCCCGGCGGGCTACTTGAAGAACGCGATGCCGTCGTCCGGGAGATCTCCGAGGTCCTTGGCCCACTCCTCGACCTGCTCCGGCGAGACGACCTTCTTCAGATGCGCCGACATGTACGGGCGCAGCGGGACCTCCGGAGTGGACTTCTCGCCCACCCACATCAGGTCGCCCTTCACATAGCCGTAGAGCCGCTTGCCACCGTTGTACGGCCCCGAGGCCCCGGTGCGCGCGACCGCGTCCGTCACCAGGTCGATCTGCGGCTTCTGGTCGGCGAGCTCGCCGTACCAGATCTCGACGATGCCCTGGTCACGGGCCATGACGACCTCGACCTTGCGGTCGGAGTCGATACGCCAGTAGCCGGTCTCGGACTCCAGCGGACGGACCTTCTTGCCCTCGGCGTCGAGGACCCAGGTGTGCGAGACGTACTCGACGAAGTCCCGGCCGTCGTGGCTGAAGGTGACTTCCTGGCCGAAGTTGCACTTCTCGGCGCCGGGGAAGTCGGAAACACCCGCACCCTCCCAGGTACCGAGGAGGAAGGCGAGGGGGACGAGGCCCGGGTTCAGGTCGGACGGAATCTCGATCATGAGGAGCTCTGGCGATCTGTAGAGATACGGGGTGACGGGCGCGGAGCGGCGCTGACTAACGCTGGCCCTGGTAGAGCTTCTTCACGGTCAGACCGGCGAAGGCGGCGACGCCGACGCAGACCAGGACCAGCAGGGCTTCGAAGAATGCCTCAAGCACGGGGTGCTCCTCGGATGTGCGGTGTGGGCGGTAAGGGCCGGGTCCCAGCCTAATGGGTGGGGTCACGGAGATCTCCGCGAGGTGGCGGCACGCGGGGTCTGCCCGGGCAGTTGGTGCCGTGGAACACCATCCGGCTGGATGGGGACGCCGGGCCCGCCCTTGCTCGACGGGACGATTCGGCGCTGCCGTGTCGCACGCGGCGATGCGGCGGACCCGCGGGCAGCGGACCCGCGGGCGGCGGACCCGCGGGCGGCGGACCCGCGGGCGGCGCACGGGGCTCCGTCCCCCGCGCATTACAGTTCGGAGCATGGCGAAGAAGCTCGTGATCAAGGTGACCGCCGGGGCCGATGCGCCCGAGCGATGCTCGCAGGCCTTCACGGTGGCGGCCGTCGCCGCGGCCAGCGGTGTGGAGGTATCGCTCTGGCTGACCGGTGAGTCCGCGTGGTTCGCGTTGCCGGGCCGCGCGGCCGAGTTCGAACTGCCGCATGCCGCGCCGCTGCCGGATCTCATCGAGACGATCCAGGCGACCGGGCAGATCACGCTCTGCACGCAGTGCGCGGCCCGTCGGGACATCACGGAGAAGGACGTGCTCGAGGGCGTACGGATCGCGGGCGCGCAGGTCTTCGTCAGCGAGATCGTGCCGGACGGCGTCCAGGCGCTCGTCTACTAGCGGGCTCGTCCGTCAAGCGTGCCGCCGGGCCGGTTCGTCCGTCAGCGGGCCACCGAACCGACCTGTCCACCATCGGGCTACTGGGACCGGCGCTTCTTGCCGTCCAGTTCGTCCCACCACTCGTCGGACTTCGGGTCCCCCGACGGGTCGTCCCACCAGCGGTCCTCGGGGCCGCGCGCATTCGCGAACATCGCGGCGAGCGGCGGGATGACCATGGCGACGAAGCACATGCCGACGGCGACGGGAATCGACCAGAGACGCACGACGGCCCACGCGGACACGAAGAGGAAGACGCATCCGCCCATCAGCAGGAAGTAACCACGCCGGCGTCGCGCGTACATACCTCCAGCGTACGGCCGGCGACGCGGACGACCGAAGAGCCGCACCCCGATCAGGAAGCGTCCAACCCCCTGGGGTGCGGCCCTTCGGCCAGTACCTGGTGAGTCAGACCGCGATCGCGACCTCGGCGAGGCCACCGGTCTGCGCGACGACCGTACGGTCCGCCGTGCCACCCGGGACGAGCGCGCGCACCGTCCACGTGCCCTCGGCCGCGTAGAAGCGGAACTGTCCGGTCGCCGAGGTCGGGACCTCGGCGGTGAACTCGCCGGTCGAGTCCAGCAGGCGCACATAGCCGGTGACGGGCTCGCCGTCACGGGTCACGCTGCCCTGGATGGTCGTCTCGCCGGGCTTGATCGTCGAAGCGTCGGGGCCGCCGGCCTTTGCTCCACACATAGAGGCTGTCCTTTGTGAGCGGGGAGGAAGGGAGAGAGGGGTTACTTGTTGGCGCCGAGCTCGATCGGCACGCCGACGAGGGAGCCGTACTCGGTCCACGAACCGTCGTAGTTCTTGACGTTCTGGACGCCGAGCAGCTCGTGCAGGACGAACCAGGTCAGCGCGGAACGCTCACCGATGCGGCAGTACGCGATGGTGTCCTTCGCCAGGTCGACCTGCTCCTCGGCGTAGAGCGCCTTGAGCTCGTCGTCCGACTTGAAGGTGCCGTCGTCGTTGGCGTTCTTGGACCACGGGATGTTGCGCGCGGACGGGATGTGGCCCGGACGCTGCGACTGCTCCTGCGGGAGGTGCGCCGGGGCGAGCAGCTTGCCGCTGAACTCGTCGGGGGAGCGCACGTCGACCAGGTTCAGGTTGCCGATCGCGGCGACGGCGTCGTCGCGGAAGGCGCGGATGGCGGTGTTCTGGGCCTGGGCCTTGTACTCGGCGGCCGGGCGGCTGGGGACCTCGGAGCCGTCGACCAGGTCGCGGGAGTCGAGCTCCCACTTCTTGCGGCCACCGTCGAGGAGCTTGACGCTGTCGTGGCCGTAGAGCTTGAAGTACCAGTAGGCGTACGAGGCGAACCAGTTGTTGTTGCCGCCGTAGAGGACGACGGTGTCGTCGTTGGCGATGCCCTTCGCCGAGAGGAGCTTCTCGAAGCCCTCCTGGTCGACGAAGTCACGGCGGACCGGGTCCTGGAGGTCGCTCTTCCAGTCGATCCGCACGGCGTTCTTGATGTGGTTCTTGTCGTACGCGGAAGTGTCCTCGTCGACCTCGACGATGACGACCTTCGGGTCCTCGATGTGGGCCTCGACCCAGTCGGCGTCTACCAGGACGTCGCTGCGGCTCATGCTCTTTCTCCTCCGGGGCAGTGTGCGGCGGGTGGTACGAAGAGGGGTGTGCGGGTACGCGCAGCGCGCGGCCTACCGGCACGGTGGGTGGCCCTGACAACGGTCGAAGGGCCCGGGGGATACGGGAGTCGGGCTCCCGCTCAGAAAGTGCGACAGAGCATGGCGGCGACGCGGCACAGGTCTACTGCCCGCCGCTTCGTGAGATCCGCCTGTCGCTTCATGGGTCCGATCGTAGGGACGATTCGGCTGCCATGTCACCGGCGTGTCGGATGCTGAGACGCGATCATCCACTATGCGGGACGCCATCCACCCGGACCCGTCCCGCGCCCGCCCTCATGGCACCGCGCGCCCTTATGCCTTCTACCCAGCGGACACAGCCGTCTCACCATGCGGCCAGAGGGTGGCAAGGAAGCGACTCACCCTGCGACCGGAGGGCGGCAAAGAGGCGACACGGAGGCGGCAAGAAGTCGGGCACAAGGCCATCCGGCCCGTCTCGTTGCCCTGGCAACATCGGCCGGCCGAGGACCGCCAGTCGGGCCGGCCCGCCAGTCCGGCCGGCCCGTCAGCCCGCCAGGGAGACGTTCGTCCCCGTGCCCGAGAACCGCAGTCCGCCGTCCGTCGCCTGGACCTTGTCCAGCTTGATGCTCGACGGCATCCCGTCAATCTTCAGGTCGTAGTCGATGACCTTGCGCAGCTTCTCTTCGAAGCCCGGCACCGGCAGCGTCGGCAGCGACTCGGCCCGCAGCTGGACCGTACTGCCGCCCTTGAGCGCGACCGTGCTGTACGTGCTGACCGTGCGGCCCGCGAGCAGGCCCTTGAAAGCGCCCGGCACCTGGATGCCCGCGCCGTCGAGCAGGTCCGTGAGCGGCCCCGTGACCTTGACCTGGCCCTTGGCGGCCCGGTCGGCGCCCGCGTAGCCGACGGTGGCGCCCTTCGGCGCGGCCTTCGTCAGATCGGCGTAGGAGATCCGGGCGGAACCGTCGGCCCGGTCCGCGACGGCGGAGGAGAACGTGCTGTCGATCTTCACGTTGCGCAGCTCGGCCTTGACCTCGGTGACGTTGACTGAGTGGCCGCCCGCGGTGGCGGTGATACCGGCGAGGCCGACGTCGACCTCTTCGAGTTCCTTGCCCGCCACCTGAGTGAGGAAGGGGAAGCCCTTGATGGAGATCTCCGGCGTCGAGCTCAGCCCCTGGCTGCTCTTGATCTTGTCGGCCGCCTCCGACTCGGCCAGGTTCACCGCGATCCGGTCCGCGGCGACGAAGATGCCGCCGAGGATCACAGTGATGATCAACAGTATTCGCAGTGCGCGCATTGCTCGGTGTCCCCCACCCTGGTCTGTCCGGCCCCCCGTGACGCCCGCGAGCCTAGACGAGTCCGGACGACGACCTCTGCTCATTGATCGACGACTGACGCCCGTTTTTGGTTCCTGCGCGATCACCCGAGAGCGCGGCCGATCAGATAGACCGCGGGGGCGGCGGCGGTCAGCGGCAGGGCCACGCCCGCCGTCATATGGACAAAGCGGGACGGGTAGTCGTAGCTCGCCACCCGCAGGCCGACCAGCGCGCAGACGCCCGCGGCAAGACCCAGCAGCGCACCCTTGGAGCCGATGTCGGTCAGTCCGCCTGCCGCGATGCCCGCACCGGTCGCGGCGAGCAGTGACAGGACGACGGAGGCGACGCCGGGCAGCGGCAGCGCGCGGACCAGGACGGCCACCGCGACCGCGATCCCGCCCACCACCACGGCGTCGTCCGCGGCCGCGAGATGCCCGGCCGCCAGGATCGTGAGCGCGGCGGACGCGACGGTCGCCATCAGTCCGGACATTCGCTCGTCGGCGTCCGCGTGACTGCGCAGCTGGAGCACGAGGGTGAGCAGCACCCAGACACCGAGCGTGCCGATGATCGCGGCGGGCGCGTTCTCCCGGCCGGTGCCGAGCAGTACGGCGTCGGTGGCGAGGCCGCCCGCGAAGGCGAGCGCGATGCCCTGCCGGGCGGGCCACATGCCGTTGAGCCGGAACCATCCGGCCGCGGTGACGGCCTGCAGCAGCACGAGCGGTACGAGCAGGGCGTACGAGCCGATGGCCGCGCCGCCGGCCAGCAGCAGTCCGAGGACGGCGGTCAGCCCGGCGGGCTGCATGCCCGGCGGGATGACCGGCGAGCGGCCCTCGGCGCGGGCGCGCTGGGCGTCGGTGATCCGGGCGTTCCCGACGGTGGTCGGGGCGCTGTACCCGGCGGTGCCCGGTGCGGCCGAGCCGCCGGCCGCGGTCGGCGGCTCCTGGGCGGCGGGGGCGGGGGCCGGCGCCTCGGGCGGCAGCGGGTACGCGCCCTGCGGCGGCAGATACGGGGAGTCGGCGGCGGACTGCGCGGGCCGCACGCCCGGCTGGTACTGCGTGTCCCAGGTCTCGGCCTCCCACGTCTGCGTCGCGCCGGAGTCGTGCAGCGGCTGCTGGTACGACTGCTGATACGGCTCCTGGTACGGCTGCTGCGGTTCGTACGGATACTGCTGATCGCTGCTCATGTTGTGCGGTTCACCCTCCTGCGAACGGCGGGAGCACCTCGACCGTGCCGCCCTCGGCAAGCCGTACGGTCTCATGGCCGCGGGTCCCGACGGGGGCACCGTCGACGAGGAACGAACACCGTTGCAGTACACGCGTCAGCTCACCGGGGTGCCGTTCGCGCACCGCGTCGAGCGCCTCCGCGAGCGTTCCCGCCGCGTACGGCTCCTCCGCGAGGCCGGCCGCCGCCTTGGCCGCGGCCCAGTAGCGGATGATTCCCGCTGCCATGTCGGCACTCCTTTCATCGGCTTCCATGATGGGCTACTCGCCGAGCAGCCAGACCGCGAGGCGGCCGAGCAGCACGTCGTCCGCGGCGTTCTCGGCGTGGCCCATGCCCGGCTCCAGCCACAGCTCGGCCTGTCCTTCGCGGGCCGCGGCGGCGAGCATGCGCGGATGATCCAGCGGAAAGTAGGGGTCGCGGTCGCCGTGCACGATCAGCAGCGGCGTAGGGGCGATCAGCGGCACGGACTCGACCGGCGAGAGCGGGACGGGATTCCACCCCTCGGGATGGATACGGGTGCCGAGTCCGAAGCGGCCGACGACACGACCCAGCGGACGGCTGATCACCCAGTGCAGCCGCCGCATGGGGGCCGTACCGCGGTAGTACCAGCGGGCGGGGGCGCTGACGGCGGCGACCGCGTCGGTCTGCGCTTCTTTGCGCCCCCCGTGCATCGCTGCGTGCCCGAGCACCACCGAGCCGCCCATGGAGAAGCCGACGGTCACCACACGGGTGTGGCCCAGAGAACGTGCCCACTCGACCGCCGCAGCGAGATCCAGCACCTCGCGGTCGCCGACCGTGGAGCGGCCGCCCGAGCCGCCGTGCCCCCGGAAGGAGAAGGTCACCACGGCCGCATGCTGCGCGAACACCCCCGCCGCGCGCCGCACGGCGGGCCGGTCCACGGACCCCGTGAAGCCGTGTGCGATGACAATCGCGGTGCCGGCGGAACCGGCCGTACACGGCTCGTACACCGCCTCGATACAGACCCCGTCGTCCGTACGGAGAATCGTCCTGAGGGGTGGGTACGTGAGCGAGGAAACAATTGATCTGCGGAAAGGACCCTCTGACCCGGAGCTCATGTGGGCTATTCTGCTGGGAAGAGGATCCGGGCAACGAAGCCCCCGGGTCCTTTTGTGTTTCCTGCCCGTTGTTACAGGCAGGTGAACGGCGGCCCCGGGGCGCGGGACCGCCACGTACGAAGCAGAGCCGCAACGTCCTCGCAGGGACCGAGGAGGAACCGACGTTATGGGCCAGCGAACCGTGCACGACCGTAGGACGATCAGGGCAGGTGGGGCGCGATGAGCTCACTGCTGCTCCTGACCAATGCCCTCCAGCCGTCGACGGAGGTGCTCCCCGCTCTCGGACTTCTGCTGCACAACGTGCGGGTCGCCCCCGCCGAAGGCCCCGCCCTCGTCGACACCCCGGGTGCCGACGTCATCCTGGTCGACGGCCGCCGAGACCTGCCGCAGGTCCGGTCGCTGTGCCAGCTGCTGCGGTCCACCGGACCCGGCTGCCCGCTGATCCTCGTCGTGACGGAGGGCGGTCTCGCGGCCGTCACCGCGGACTGGGGCATCGACGACGTACTGCTGGACACGGCGGGTCCGGCCGAGGTCGAGGCCCGGCTGCGGCTGGCGATGGGCCGTCAGCAGATCACCACGGACGACAGCCCGATGGAGATCCGCAACGGTGATCTGTCGGTCGACGAGGCGACGTACAGCGCGAAGCTGAAGGGGCGGGTCCTGGACCTGACCTTCAAGGAGTTCGAGCTGCTCAAGTACCTCGCGCAGCACCCGGGGCGGGTCTTCACCCGGGCCCAGCTGCTCCAGGAGGTCTGGGGCTACGACTACTTCGGCGGTACGCGGACGGTCGACGTCCATGTACGGCGGCTGCGCGCGAAGCTCGGTCCGGAGCACGAGTCGCTCATCGGGACCGTGCGCAACGTCGGCTACCGGTTCGTCACGCCGGAGAAGGTCGAACGCGCTGCCGAGGAGGCGAAGGCCAAGGCAGCGGCGAAGACCGCCGCGGAGTCCGCGGCACGGGCGGCGGCCGAGTCCGCGGCCCGGGTCGCCGAGTCGGTCCCTCGTACGGAGGACACGGCCACGCCGCAGGAAGCGGGCGTACGCCCTGCCCAGAGGTAGGTCACCCCGCGTAGACTGCCGCGCGTGGCCAAGGTGACGCGGGACGACGTAGCACGACTGGCGGGGACTTCGACCGCGGTCGTCAGCTACGTCATCAACAACGGACCCAGGCCGGTCGCCCCGGCCACGCGCGAGCGGGTACTCGCAGCGATCAAGGAGCTGGGGTACCGGCCCGACCGGGTTGCCCAGGCGATGGCCTCGCGGCGGACCGACCTCATAGGCATGATCGTGCCGGACGCACGGCAGCCGTTCTTCGCGGAGATGGCACACGCGGTCGAACAGGCCGCGGCGGAACGCGGAAAAATGGTCCTCGTCGGGAACTCCGACTACCGCGACGAGCGCGAGGTCCACTATCTGCGGGCCTTCCTCGGGATGCGCGTCTCCGGTCTGATCCTGGTCAGCCAGGGCCCGAGCGAGCGGGCGGCCGCGGAGATCGAGGCGTGGGACGCGCGGGTGGTGCTGCTGCACGAGCGCCCCGAGGCCATCGACGACGTGGCCGTCGTCACCGACGACGTGGGCGGCGCGCAGCTGGCGACGCGGCATCTGCTGGAGCACGGGCACCCGTACGTCGCCTGCCTCGGCGGCGTCGAGTCGACCCCGTCCGTCGGCGACCCTGTTGCGGACCATGTCGAGGGCTGGCGCCGGGCCATGCTGGAGTCGGGCCGTTCGGTGGAGGGACGGCTGTTCCAGGCGCCGTACAACCGCTACGACGCGTATCAGGTGGCGTTGAAGCTGCTCGCGGGCCCGGAGAGGCCGCCGGCGATCTTCTGCTCGACGGACGACCAGGCGTTCGGTGTACTGCGGGCGGCACGGGAGCTGCGGATAGACGTGCCGGGCGAGCTGGCGGTGGCGGGCTTCGACGACGTCAAGGAGGCGGCGCTGACGGACCCGCCGCTGACAACGATCTCCTCGGACCGCCCGGCGATGGCGCGGGCGGCGGTGGACCTGGTGCTGGACGACGGCTTGCGGGTGGCGGGTTCGCGCCGGGAACGGGTGAAGCAGTTCCCGTCGGGCTTGGTCATCCGCCGATCCTGCGGCTGCGGATAGCCTCCGGCGGGCTGCGGGGGTCTTGCGGCCCGGGCCCGTGCCTCCGGCGAGGTGCGGGCTGCCTCCGGCGAGGTGCGAGGCCCAGGGGTGCGGGCCTCCGGCGGGGTGCGGGTTGCCTCCGGCGGGGCGGGGTCTTGTCGGGTGCGGGCTCCGGTGCCCCTCCGGGCTCGACTCCTCGGGGTCGGCGGCGTACAGGGTCTTGGTGCGTGACCCCGGTTTTGCCGCCAATCCCCTGCGGGGCCGACCCTGCACGGCCCCTCCCCACCAGGACGGGACTCGCTCGGGCCACCGGGGGGGCAGCGGTCCGCCGGTGGAAACCACCCACCCACACCAACCACCAACGCCCCCGGCCCACCCAGGCCACATGACCGGGTGAGACGCGGTTCGCCGGTGGAAACCACCCACCCACAGCAACCACCAACGCCCCCGGCCCGCCCAGGCCACATGACCGGGCAACTGACGGGGCCGACCCTGCACGGCCCCTCCCCACCCGGACGGGACTCGCTCGGGCCACCGGGGGGGTCAGCGGTCCGCCGGTGGAAACCACCCACGGACACCAACCACCAACGCCCCCGGCCCACGCTCACCACATGACCGGATGACTCGGCAACCGGTTTCTGTCTGGCTTCTCAGGGCCTCCTCAGCCCGCTCTCATCTACGTGTCCGACAGTCATGCCATGACGGACTACTACCGCCGAAGCGGCGACGAGGTCTACCAGCAGCAGCCGTACACCACGGGCGGATACCCCCCGCCTCCGCCGCATCAGCCCGCCCCGCCGGTCACCGTATGGCCCGGGGACGGCGGCGCCGGGTATCAGCCGCCGGGCGGGGTTGTGCAGGCCGGTCCCGTCGGGGGGCCCGCGCACCGCGCCAGGGCCAAGCGGCCCGTCGCCCTCATCGCCGCCGTCGCCATCGTCGCCGCGGTCGTCGGCGGCGGCGCGTCCGTACTGGCTCAGCGGCTCACCGACACCGGTACCAGCGGCAGTGGCAATGGCGTGGCCGGCACCAATGTGTCGCGGAGCAGCACCGGCACCGTCGCCGGCGTCGCGCAGGCCGTGTCGCCGAGCATCGTCGAGATCGGTGCGACCTCCTCCGCCGGGCAGTCCACCGGTTCCGGCGTGATCATCACCTCGGACGGCGAGATCATCACCAACAACCACGTCGTCTCCGGGGCCGACTCCGTCAAGGTGAAGCTGAGCAACGGCAAGACGTACACCGCCAAGGTCCTCGGCACCGACCCGGGCAAGGATCTGGCCCTGATCAAGCTGGAGGGTGCTGGGGGTACCTCCCGGGCCGATGGCTCCGGGGGAGGTCTGAAGCCGGCGGCGCTCGGCGACTCCAGCAAGGTCAAGGTCGGCGACGAGGTCGTCGCCATCGGCTCGCCCGAGGGCCTGACCGGGACCGTGACCAGCGGAATTGTCTCCGCGCTGAACCGCGATGTCACCGTCGCGAAGGAGCAGGACCAAGGACAGCAGCAGCAACAGCAGGGCGGCGGCTGGCCCTTCGAGTTCGGCGGGCAGCAGTTCAACGGCGACACGGGCTCGTCGAAGACGACGTACAAGGCCCTCCAGACCGACGCCTCCCTCAACCCCGGCAACTCCGGCGGCGCCCTCATCAACATGAACGGCGAGATCATCGGCATCAACTCCGCGATGTACTCGCCCAGTTCGGCCACCGGATCCACCGCGGGCAGCGTCGGTCTCGGCTTCGCCATCCCCGTCGACACGGTCAAGGCCGACCTGGACGACCTGCGCTCAGGCGGCGGCAGCTGAGTGCGTGCGAGGCTGATGCCATGACGACCCCCCGTGACGAAGGCGACCGCATCCTCATCGTCGACGACGAACCCGCCGTCCGTGAGGCGCTCCAGCGCTCTCTCAGCTTCGAGGGGTACGGCACCGAGGTCGCCGTCGACGGCGTGGACGCCCTCGCCCGGGCGGAGGCGTACTCGCCCGATCTGATCGTGCTCGACATCCAGATGCCCCGGATGGACGGCCTGACCGCGGCCCGCAGACTGCGCGCCGCCGGATCGACGACGCCCATCCTGATGCTGACCGCGCGGGACACGGTCGGCGACCGGGTGACGGGGCTCGACGCGGGGGCGGACGACTATCTGGTGAAGCCGTTCGAGCTGGACGAACTGTTCGCCCGGGTGCGGGCGCTGCTGCGGCGCAGTTCGTACGCGACGGCCGCGAGCGCCGCCACCGACGACGATGTGCTGGCCTTCGCCGATCTGCGAATGGACCTGGTGACCCGCGAGGTCATGCGCGGCACGCGCCGGGTGGAGCTGACGCGTACGGAGTTCACGCTCCTGGAGATGTTCCTCGCGCACCCGCGTCAGGTGCTCACCCGGGAACAGATCCTCAAGGCCGTATGGGGCTTCGACTTCGAGCCCAGTTCGAATTCGCTGGACGTGTACGTGATGTATCTGCGGCGCAAGACGGAGGCGGCCGGCGAGCCGCGCCTGGTCCACACGGTGCGCGGCGTGGGCTACGCGCTGCGGTCGGGCGGCGTGGAGTGATCAGAAGGTTCCGTACGCTGCCTCTGCGGTCCCGGCTGGCGCTGCTGGTGGCCGTGGCGGTGGCGGTGGCGGTCGCGGCGGTGTCCGTCGCCTGCTGGCTGCTGACCGGTTCCCAGCTGCGCGGCGAACTCGACACCTCCCTGCGGAACACCGGTGCCCCGGAAGGCACGGTGCAGCAGGCCCTGATCGCCTGTCGCGCCTCGCGGAGCGAGACTGCCGACGCGCCCGCCTCGGGGTTCGCGTACATCCAGATCGTCGGGTCGCGCGGGGAACGCTGCGTCGCGCCGGACTCGCAGCCGGTGAAGGTCCAGGCGCCGGACGTCGCCGTCGCGGCGGGCACCCGGCGCGACACACTGCACGACAGCGTCACCGACAAGGGCGCCTCGGTACGCGTCCGCACCACTCTGGTCCCGCTCGGCCCGCAGTGGGGCACGGTCGCCGTCTCCGTCTCGCGTCCGCTGGCGGAGATCGAGGCGTCGCTGAACCGGCTCGCGCTGCTGCTCACCGCCCTCGCGGGCATCGGCGTGCTGGGCGCGGGCGCCGCCGGTCTATGGGTCGCGCGGACCGGTCTCAAGCCCGTCGACCAGCTCACCGAGGCTGTCGAGCATGTCGCCCGTACCGAGGATCTGACCGTACGCATTCCGGTCGAGGGCGAGGACGAGATCGCCCGGCTGTCCCGGTCGTTCAACTCCATGACCGCCGCGCTCGCGTCCTCGCGGGACCGGCAGGCGCAGCTGATCGCGGACGCCGGGCACGAGCTGCGTACGCCGCTGACCTCGCTGCGTACGAATATCGAGCTGCTGGCGCGCAGCGAGGAGACCGGCCGGGCGATCCCGCCCGCGGACCGCACGGCGCTGATGGCCTCTGTCACGGCGCAGATGACCGAACTGGCCGCGCTCATCGGTGACCTGCAGGAGCTGTCCCGGCCTGACGCCGTCCACCCCGAGCCGCTGAAGGTCGTCGCGATGCACGAGATCGCCGAGGCCGCGCTGGAGCGGGCCCGGCTGCGCGGCCCCGAGCTGGCCTTCACGGCGGACCTGGCGCCCTGGTACGTCCGCGCGGAGCCCGCCGCGCTGCAGCGGGCCGTGGTCAATGTCCTGGACAACGCGGTGAAGTTCTCGCCGCCGGGCGGGACGGTCGAGGTGGCTCTGAGAGGCGGCGAGCTGACGGTACGGGACCACGGCCCCGGTATCCCCGCCGATGAACTCCCTCATGTCTTCGAGCGGTTCTGGCGCTCGCCGTCCGCGCGCGCTCTGCCGGGGTCGGGGCTCGGGCTGTCGATCGTGGCCCGTACGGTCCAGCAGTCGGGCGGCGAGATCGTGCTCGTTCCGGCGGCGGGCGGCGGTACGCGCGCGGTGATACGGCTGCCGGGGGCGGCGACCCCGCCGCCCGTCCGGTCAGTTGTGCCGGATGAGTGAATCGACCAGTCCCGAGCGGGTGTTGGGGAAATCGAAGGGCACGATGCCGAGCCCCTTCCACCCGCTCGCCTCGGAGCCGCCGATGAACGAGTGGACCCGCGGATTGAGGTTGTCGGAGTTCCAGCGCGGCGGCAGATACGCCGAGGTGCTGACAAAGTTGATGTACAGCTTGCCGGGCTGCTGGGCCGCCTTGCGGAAGTGGGATTCGATCTTTGGGTACTTGGCGTTCGGCGCGGCGTTCCAGTCGTCCTGGATGTCGAAGAGGTTCCCGTCGCCGTAGCGGACGCCGGGCAGTCCGCCGTTGTCGCCGAGCAGCACGACCTTGCCGCGCGCCTGGCCCAGTGTCGGCAGCCCGTCGCCGATGCGGAACAGCGAGCGCCAGCCCTTGTCGTCGAGGTAGATGTCGAAGACACGGCGGAAGGCGGCGTCGCTCTCCTGCGAGTACTCCTGTTTGACGCGCATCAGGACCGTCTCGGAGGGGTGGGCGGCGAGGAAGTCCCGGCAGGCGATGAGCACATCACCGAACATCAGGTTCTGGTAGAACGCCCCGTGATGGATGGCGTAGGAGTCGCCCGTGATGCGGCACCGTACGTCCAGGAAGCGGATGCCGCTGTTCAACTGGTCCGCGATGGTGGTGTTCTGGCACTCCGTCCAGAGCCCGCCGAAGCGCGCGCCCGAGTCATGGGTGCCGGGGATCGTCAGCCGCGCCAGGGCGGTCGAGTCGCCGGCGCCCGCCATCCAGTCCTGTGCGGACAGGGTGCGTCGCGGTGCGGCGAACGCCGGTGCGCCGATGAGGGCGGTCGCGGAGACTGCTGCCGCACCCGCGAGAAAGCTCCGTCTGTCCATGGTCCGGGATTATGGCGGGGTCACGTCAAGAATGACCAGGGTCATTACCCGCCAGTCAGAAGTGGCCGGATCCAGCCTCTGCCGGGCCGGAGCCTCAGGCCGAGCCGGCGGGCGAGGGCTCGTGGTGTCCCGCACCGCCCCGACAACGCCGGTGGGGCGGCAGGCACTTGGCCCACCGCCCCACCGTCGGTCCACCGGTTCCGTTACTGCACGACCGTGATCCGGTCGGCGGCCGGCGGCGTGATCGGCTTGGCCGCCGTCGAGTTCGCCACCAGGTAGGCGTTGAAGACATCCAGGTCGGACGCGCCGACCAGCTTGTTCTTGTGCTCCTTCAGCACCGGGAAGCCGTCACCGCCGCCCGCCAGGAACTCGTTCAGCGCGACCCGGTAGGTCTTCGCCGGGTCGAGCGCGACGCCGTTCAGCTTCACCGAGGCCACATCGATCCTGGCCGCACCCGTCTTCTTCAGGTCCAGCGTGTAGGTGAAGCCCCTCGAGACCTGAAGGATCTTCGGAGAGGCCTCGTTCGGGCCGCTGACCTGCTGCTGGAGCGCGGTGATCAGCTGCGCGCCGGTCAGGTCGACGACGTTCATCATGTTGGTGAACGGCTGCACGGTGAACGACTCGCCGTACGTCACCACGCCGTCGCCCTCGCTGCCCGAGGCCTTGAAGACCAGGTCGGACCTGATCCCGCCCGGGTTCATCAGCGCGAGCTGCGCCCCGCCCTTGTCCGCCGGTGCCAGACCCTCGAACTGCGCGTCCGCGATCAGGTCGCCGAGCGGCTTCTCGGGCGCCGTCGAGCCACGGCCGTTGATGTCGGCCGAGATCCAGCCCTGGGGGCGGTTCGCGACCGGCGCGGCCATCTTGTTCCAGCGCGCGATGAGCGCCGTCATGTCCTCGGCCTTGGCCTGGTCACGGCTGACGATGTGGTTCGCCGACGTCACCGACGTACGGACGATGTCCTTGGTGCGACGGTCGTACGTGAGCGTGGTGTCCGTGTAGAGCTTGCCGTACGAGGCCGCCGAAGTGACCATGCGCGGATTGCCGGCCGGGTCCGGGACCGTGCACACGTACGCCTGGTGGGTGTGGCCGGTGACCAGCGCGTCCACCTTGGGCGTGATGTTCTTGGCGATGTCGACGATCGGGCCGGAGATGCCGTCCCCCGCGCCCGGCGAGTCGCAGTCGTAGTTGTACGAGGAGGAAGCAGGCGAGCCGCCCTCGTGGATCAGCGCGACGATCGACTTAACGCCCTGGCGGTCGAGCTCACGGGCGTACTTGTTGATCGTCTCGACCTCGTCGTTGAACTTGAGGCCCTTGATGCCGTTGGCGTTGACGATGTCCGGCGTGCCCTCGAGGGTCACACCGATGAAGCCGATCTTGACGCCGTTCTTCTTCCAGACCGTGTACGGCTTGAGGATCGGCCTGCCGGTCTTCTCCTTGGTGACGTTGGCCGCGAGGTAGGGGAAGTCCGCGCCCTTGAACTTCTTCCCCGCCTCGTAGCAGCCCTCGACCGGGTGACAGCCGCCGTTCTGGAGCCGGGCGAGCTCGACCGCGCCCTCGTCGAACTCGTGGTTGCCCACGGCCGTCACATCGAGGTCGATCTTGTTGAGCGCCTCGATGGTCGGCTCGTCGTGGAAGAGCCCGGAGAGCAGCGGGCTTGCACCGACCATGTCGCCGCCGGCGGCGGTGATGGAGTACGGGTGCCCCTTGCGCGCACCGCGCAGTGAGGTCGCCAGATACTCGACGCCACCGGCCGGGATCGTCTTGACGGTGCCGTCGGCCTGCTTCTCACTGACCGACCCGGCCGAGCCGGCGGGCGGCTCCAGGTTCCCGTGCAGGTCATTGAAAGAGAGCAGTTGTACATCGACGGTGCGCGCGGGCTTGTGGTGACGGTCGCCGTGGTGGTCGCTGCTGGTGGTGGTGGCACCGGCCGGCATCGCGGCGACGAGCGCGCCGACGGTGGCCAGTCCCGCGGCGGTGGCGAGTATCCGCCGGGTTCGCCGGGCCGCGCGGTTCTTCTGTTGTGTCGCTGACATCTGTCCCCTTGTCAGTTCAGCGTGGTGTGAGGGCTGCGAGCGGCAGCCTAGAGTCAACGCGCGTAGCACGACAGGGGCTAGCGGGTTACGACCTGGTTGCCATCGTTCGTCAACGGGTGTTTCTTCGCGTATCACCCGCGCGGCGGGCATATACCAGCAGAAGCGCCACCGCACGGGCGGGCGCCGCACGTGCGTACGGCATGGAGAACGTGGTTGCGGCGAAGGCCCCGTCCCGGTTCGGGTGTCCGGACTGCCTCCGGCGGTGAACCGGCGGACAAATGCCGGGCCGCGCGGATCCCGCACCCCCCGCCCCCCGCCGTACCCTCGACCCATGACAGACGCAACAGCCGCACTCGAGCCCGGCCGGCAGATTCAGACCCTCGAGGAGCTCACCCCCGAGCAGGCCCAGGCCGTGCTCGGCATGCTCGGTGACGCCGCCCGGTCCGACGGGATGCAGGCCGTCTCCGAGCAGGGGCGGCTGCAGCTGCGCGGCGGGAAGCGGGAGGGTGTTCGGCATCTCCTCCTCACCGTCGCCGACCAGCTCGTCGGGTACGCACAGCTGGAGGACACGGACCCTGTCGAGGCCCCGGCCGCCGAGCTGGTCGTGCATCCCTCGCACCGTGGGCGCGGTCACGGGCGGGCGCTGGGGACCGCGTTGCTGGGAGCCTCCGGCAAGCGGCTGCGGGTGTGGGCGCACGGCGGGAAGTCCGCCGCGCGGCATCTGGCCCAGGTCCTCGGGCTGACCCTCTTCCGTGAACTGCGGCAACTGCGGCGGCCGTTGAGCCCGCTGGACATCCCCGAGCCGGTGCTCCCGCCCGGCGTGACCGTACGCACCTTTGTGCCCGGGCAGGACGACGCCGCCTGGCTCGCCGTGAACGCCGCCGCCTTTGCCCACCATCCCGAGCAGGGCTCACTCACACAGCGGGACCTCGACGACCGCAAGGCCGAGCCGTGGTTCGACCCCAAGGGTTTCTTCCTCGCCGAGCGCGACGGGCAGCTCATCGGCTTCCACTGGACGAAGGTGCACGCCGCGGAGCACCTCGGCGAGGTGTACGTCGTCGGCATCCGGCCCGACGCACAGGGCGGCGGCCTCGGCAAGGCCCTCACCACGATCGGACTGCGCCATCTCGCCGCCGAGGGACTGCCGACCGCGATGCTCTACGTCGACGCGGACAACACGGCGGCGCTGACGGTGTACGAGCGGCTCGGCTTCGTCACCCACGAGGTGGATCTCATGTACCGGACCGAGTCCTGACCGCGCCCGGCTCCGAGCCGTAGACCACCTGCGACCACGCCCCGCTCCCCGGCAGCGGCCCGATCCGCCTCGGCGGCGGGACGCCAGGACCCGCTCGCCGCGCACACCCCGCCGACGGGCCCGGCCGGGGAGCCGCACGCCGCACGCCAGTCGTCGGGTCCCGTACGACGAGGCGTCAACTCACCGTGCTGTTACGGCGGGACGGCCCGCTCGAGCACATCCGGCAGACGGCGGCCGTCCCGGGGAACTGCCCATGGCCCACCTCCGCGGCCCCGGCGCCGCTCACGCGGAGCGGGACGCGGAGGTGGCGGGCGGCATGACCGCGTTCGCCCCCCGGGGCCGACCCGGCCGGCCCGTCGGCTGCACCGGCGGCGCGCCGCCGGTCACCCCCGGTTCCGGATCCTGGGCCGCGCCGGCCCGAGCCGTCCTCCCAGGCATGGCGGACGGGGGTCTCCACGCCTGTGAGGGTCCTCGGCCGGGGTCCCGTAAATCCCCCGGCCGACCGCCGCTCACCACGACCGCGCCTGCATGTCATGTCGTCGTTACCGGGTATTCAGACACCCTTGCGACCCTCTCTCAATGCAGCCCGCTGTGCCCGCATCCCCCAACGGCAATATCCCCCTCGCCCCGACCGGCTCCGACGCGCCCGTTTCCCTCTCCACGCGGAACAATGGGTTTATGAGCCAGCAGCCCGCCGAGGTACCGGTCCAGCATCCCCAGCCGTCCGTCGGTTCCATCGCCGCGCACCGGCCGCACACCGTCGCGGCCACGGTGTCCGATCTCGAGCCTGACATCGATGCCGACCTCGACGCGTACGAGGAGGGCTACGAGGGAGACGGCGCCGAACTTCCCCAGGGCCGGTTCCTGGACCGCGAACGCAGCTGGCTCGCGTTCAACGAGCGCGTCCTGGAGCTCGCCGAGGATCCCGCCACCCCGCTCCTCGAACGGGCGAACTTCCTCGCGATCTTCGCGTCCAACCTGGACGAGTTCTTCATGGTCCGGGTGGCCGGCCTGAAGCGCCGTATCGCGACCGGCGTCGCCACCCGCTCCGCGTCCGGTCTGCAGCCCCGCGAGGTCCTGGACCTGATCTGGAACCGCTCCCGCGAGCTCATGGCCCGGCACGCCGCCTGCTACCAGCAGGACGTCGCCCCGGCGCTCGCCGAGGAGTCCATCCACCTCATCCGCTGGCCCGACCTCACCGAGAAGGAGCAGGCCCGCCTCTTCACGCTCTTCCGGCAGCAGATCTTCCCGGTCCTGACCCCGCTGGCCGTGGACCCGGCGCACCCCTTCCCGTACATCTCCGGTCTCTCGCTGAACCTCGCGGTCGTCGTGCGCAACCCCGTCAGCGGCCACCGCCACTTCGCCCGGGTGAAGGTCCCGCCGCTGCTGTCCCGCTTCCTGGAGGCCTCCCCGCAGCGCTACGTCCCCCTCGAGGACGTCATCGCCGCGCATCTGGAGGAGCTGTTCCCCGGTATGGAGGTGCTCGCGCACCACATGTTCCGGGTGACCAGGAACGAGGACCTGGAGGTGGAGGAGGACGACGCGGAGAACCTTCTGCAGGCTCTCGAGAAGGAGCTCATGCGGCGCCGCTTCGGCCCGCCGGTGCGGCTCGAGGTCGAGGAGTCCATCGATCCGTACGTGCTCGATCTGCTGGTCCGCGAACTGAAGGTGTCCGACGCCGAGGTCTATCCGCTGCCGGGGCCGCTGGACCTGACGGGCCTCTTCGGCATCGCGGCGCTGGACCGGCCCGAGCTGAAGTACCCGAAGTTCATCGCGGGCACCCACCGGGATCTCGCCGAGGTCGAGTCGGCCTCCGCGCCGGACATCTTCATGGCGCTGCGCGAGCGTGACGTACTGCTGCACCACCCGTACGACTCGTTCTCGACGTCCGTGCAGGCCTTCCTGGAGCAGGCCGCGGCCGACCCGGACGTACTCGCCATCAAGCAGACGCTGTACCGCACCTCCGGCGACTCCCCGATAGTCGACGCGCTGATCGACGCCGCCGAATCGGGCAAGCAGGTCCTGGTGCTCGTGGAGATCAAGGCCCGGTTCGACGAGCAGGCCAATATCAAGTGGGCGCGCAAGCTGGAGGAGTCCGGCTGCCATGTCGTCTACGGTCTGGTCGGCCTGAAGACCCACTGCAAGCTGTCGCTGGTGGTCCGCCAGGAGGGCGAGACGCTGCGCCGCTACTCGCACGTGGGTACCGGCAACTACCACCCGAAGACGGCCCGGCTGTACGAGGACCTGGGGCTGCTTACGGCGGACCCGCAGGTCGGCGCGGACCTCTCGGACCTGTTCAACCGGCTCTCCGGATACTCGCGCCGCGAGACCTACCGCCGTCTGCTGGTCGCGCCCAAGTCCCTGCGCGACGGTTTGATCGCGCGGATAAACAAGGAAGCCGCGCACCACCGCGCCGGGCGGCCCGCCTCCGTACGCATCAAGGTCAACTCGATGGTGGACGAGGCGATCATCGACGCCTGCTACCGGGCGGCGATGACAGGCGTGCCGGTGGACATCTGGGTCCGCGGCATCTGCGCGATACGCCCCGGCGTGCCCGGCCTCTCGGAGAACATCCGGGTGCGCTCGATCCTCGGCCGCTTCCTGGAACACTCCCGGATCTTCGCCTTCGGCAACGGCGGTGAGCCCGAGGTGTGGTTCGGCAGCGCCGACATGATGCACCGCAACCTCGACCGCCGTATCGAGGCACTGGTACGGGTCACCGATCCGGCCCACCGCGCGGCCCTCACCCGGTTGCTGGAGACCGGCATGTCCGACAAGACGTCCTCCTGGCACCTCGGCCCGGACGGCTCGTGGATCCGGCATCCGACGGACTCGGACGGCCAGCCGCTGCGGAATGTACAGGAGATGCTCATAGACGCCCGGAGGCGCCGGCGTGCACAGCCCTGATATCTCCCGGCAGGACACTGCCGCCGTCCCGGCCGGACTCCCGGCCACGGTCACGGCGGGCGAGGTCCTTGCCCGGTATCTCCATGCGCAGGCGGGCGACTTCCTGCGCAGTCTGCGGCTGCACAGCGAGAGCGGCGCGGACACGGCGGGCGTGGCGGCGGCAGCCCGCGCGCTGCGCCGGGCGGCCCGGCGGATCAGCGGAACGCTGCACACCTTCCGGCCGCTGCTCGACCCCGCCTGGGCGGACGGTCTGCGCACCGAACTGGCCTGGCTGTCCGCCACGCTGGCCCAGGAGCACGCCTGCACCTCACGGCTCGGCCGGCTGCTGGAGGCGCTCGCCCGGCTCTCGGGCGCCACGCCGCTGCCGCCCACGAGGGGGGAACCCGGCGCGCTCGAGACGACCATTTCCGGGCCCGGCGCCGAGACGCCCCGCAGTACCGGCACTCTCACGGTCGGGGCCGCGCGGGCCGGGGCGCTGCTGGAGCGGCAGCTCACCCTCGCCCGGACCCGCGCCCACTCCGCCGCGCTGCAGGCGCTCGGCTCCTCCCGCTTCCACGCGGTCGCCGACGCCGTCGCGGTACTCGCCTCTGAGCTGCCGCTCGGCCCGGCGGCGGACGCCCCGGCCGCCGAGGCCCTGGCGCTGCCCGCGGAGCTCGCCGAGCGCCGGTTCCGGGAGGCGGTGGCCGCGCTGCCGCTGACCCGCGCGGCGCATCCGTACAACGCGGAGGCCCTGGTGCACGGCCTCGCCGCCGCGTCGGCCGGAGAGGCGCAGGACGCCCCCTGGCACCAGGTGCGGTTGCTGCTGAGACTGCACCGGTACGCACAGGAGGTGCTGCACCCGAAGGCGGACCCGGTGCTGTGCCATGCGGGGCTGGTCCTCGACCGCCACCGCGACGCGGCCGAAGCCGCCGCGGCGGCCGCCACCGCGGCCCGCACACCACGGATCGCCCCGGCCACCGCGTACGCCCTGGGTGTGCTGCACGCCGATCAGCGGCACGAGGTCGAAGCCGCCCGATTCGCCTTCCAGCAGGTGTGGCAGCGGGCCGCGGCGGTGACCGCACCGTGAGGGCGGCGTCGTGAATCGCCTGGGGGACGACGTCGTGCCCGCCGCAGGCTGTGTGCTGTGGCGGCGTTCCCCGTACGGGGACGACGGCATCGAGATCTGCCTCGTACACCGTCCCAAGTACGACGACTGGTCGCACCCGAAGGGCAAGCTGAAGCGCGGCGAGGACCCGCTCTTCGGCGCGCTGCGCGAGGTGCTCGAGGAGACCGGGCACCAGTGCGTCCCCGGTGCCCGCCTGCCCACCGCCCACTACATTGCGAATGGACGCCCCAAGCAGGTCAGCTACTGGGCCGCCGAGGCGACCACGGGCACCTTCACCCCGAGCGAGGAGGTCGACCGCATCCTCTGGCTCTCCCCGACGGCGGCCCGCAACCGCCTCACCCAGCCGCGCGATCGCACCCTTCTGGACGCGCTGGTCGCGGCCCTCCACTCGGCGTGAAGGGCATATGGACGGGCACGGCGCGCGGCGACTCGGCGGCAGGCACCAGGCCGCCCGACACGGTTCACCTTCCGTTCACTCTCTCCCGTTGGCCGCTTCACCTGATCTGCCTAATTTCGGCCTTACACGGTGACCGGCACGTGCCGGTCCCCCCACCCCGAACCACGCCGCCACAGAACGCCAACGACACCCGGTCAGCGTCCGGCGGCTCCTGGAAGGAAACACCCCAAGTGAAGCTTCAGCGCACGAACGGGCTTCGCGCCACCGCGCTCGGTGCCCTCGCCGTGACCGGCGCCCTGGTTCTCACGGCGTGTGGCTCGGACGACAATGCGGGCGGCACCGGCGGCACGGGCGAGCAGACCAGCGCGGCGTCGAACATCAAGTGCGACGACGCCAAGGGCAAGCTCCTTGCGTCCGGTTCCAGCGCGCAGAAGAACGCCATGGACCTGTGGGTCAAGAACTACATGGCCGGCTGCAAGGGCGTGGAGATCAACTACAAGGCCTCCTCGTCCGGTGAGGGCATCATCGCCTTCAACCAGGGCACCGTCGGCTTCGCCGGCTCCGACTCGGCGCTCAAGCCCGAAGAGGTCACCGACTCGAAGAAGATCTGCAAGGGCGGCCAGGGGATCAACCTCCCCATGGTCGGTGGTCCGATCGCCATCGGCTACAACGTGCCGGGCGTCGACAACCTGACCCTGGACGCCCCGACCCTCGCCAAGATCTTCAACGGCAAGATCAAGAACTGGAACGACCCGGCGATCGCCGCCCTGAACAAGGGCGCCAAGCTCCCCGACAAGGCGATCCAGGCCTTCCACCGCTCCGAGGACTCCGGCACCACGGCGAACCTCGGCAAGTACCTCGGCGCCACCGCCAAGGCCGACTGGCCCTACGAGGCCGAGAAGAAGTGGCCGGCCCCGGGTGGCCAGGCCGCCTCCGGCTCCGCCGGTGTCGCCGCGCAGGTCAAGCAGGCCGAGGGCTCGATCGGTTACTTCGAGCTCTCGTACGCGACCTCGCAGTCCATCCCGACCGTCAAGATCAACACGGGTGCCGCCGCCCCGGTCGAGGCCAGCTCCGAGAACGCCTCCAAGGCGATCGCCGCCGCCAAGATCAAGGGCACCGGCAAGGACCTGGCGCTCGGTCTCGACTACACCACCAAGGCCGACGGCGCCTACCCGATCGTCCTGGTGACCTACGAGGTCGTCTGCGACAACGGCAACAAGGCCGACACCCTGGGCACGGTCAAGTCCTTCCTGACCTACACCGCCAGCGACGAGGGCCAGAAGCTCCTCTCCGGCGCCGGCTACGCCCCGATCCCGGCCGAGATCAACGCCAAGGTCCGCGAAACCATCGCGGGTCTGAAGTAACGAAACCGGCCGGCGGGGGCCCTGCGCCCCCGCCGGCCACCCATCCGGTGCACCGCCGCCAGGGGAGTCCGATCACTCCCCACCACAGACCGGAAAGATCATGGCTTCTACAACACCGATAGCTTCTCCTCCTCCAACGCCGGCTCCGCCGGTCAACAGGAAGCGCGGAAAGTCCACCGGCCGCGCCGGCGACAAGGTCTTTCTCGGCCTGTCCCGCGGCTCGGGCATCCTGCTCCTGGTGATCATGGCGTCGATCGCCGCGTTCCTCACCTACCGCGCGACGCTTGCCCTCTCGAAGGACGAGGGCAACTTCCTCACCACCTTCGACTGGAACCCGGCGGGCAACCCGCCGGTCTTCGGCATTGCGGTGCTGCTCTTCGGTACGGTCGTCAGCTCGATCATCGCGATGACGATCGCCGTACCGATCGCCGTCGGCATCGCGCTGTTCATCTCGCACTACGCGCCGCGGCGCCTCGCCGCCCCCCTCGCCTACGTCGTGGATCTGCTGGCCGCCGTGCCGTCGATCATCTACGGCATCTGGGGCGCCCTCTTCCTCGTCCCGTACATGGAGGGCCTCAACCTCTGGCTGGACGAGTTCTTCGGCTGGACGTACATCTTCGAGAAGACCGAGGTCGGCGTCGCCCGCTCACTGTTCACCGTGGGCGTGCTGCTGGCGATCATGATCCTGCCGATCGTGACCAGCGTCAGCCGCGAGGTCTTCCTGCAGGTCCCGCGGATGAACGAAGAGGCAGCCCTGGCCCTCGGCGCCACCCGCTGGGAGGTCATCCGGCTTTCGGTTCTTCCCTTCGGCCGCTCGGGCGTGATCTCCGCCTCGATGCTGGGCCTGGGCCGCGCGCTCGGCGAGACGATGGCCGTCGCCACGGTCCTCTCCCCAAGCTTCCTGATCTCTCTCCATCTGCTCAATCCGGGCGGCGGAACCTTCGCCCAGAACATCGCAGCGAAGTTCGACGAGGCCAATGAGCTCGGGCGCGACGCCCTGATCGCTTCCGGCCTGGTCCTCTTCATCCTCACACTGCTGGTCAACGGCGCGGCCCGCCTGATCATCGCGCGCCGCAAGGAGTACTCGGGGGCCAACGCATGAGCCAGGCAGCCATCAAGGACAGGCCCACGCCGACGCCGCCCGTCGGCAGGGGAAGCCTCAGCGGCCGGTCGCTCCCCCGCTGGGCACCCATCGCGTTCGCGGTCGTCTCCATCGCGCTCGGCGTCGGCATCGGCGCGGCGGCCGGCTGGGAGAGCCGCGTTCAGTGGGGCCTGATCTCGGCCCTCCTCTTCGTGACCATCTCGTACGTGGTGACCACCGCCGTCGAGAACAAGCGCCAGGCCAAGGACCGTCTCGCCACCAGCGTCGTCTGGGTGTGCTTCATCCTCGCCGTGATCCCGCTGTTCTCGCTGATCTGGGTGACCGTCAGCCGCGGTACGAAGGTGCTCAACGCCTACTTCCTCAGCCACTCCATGGCCGGCGTCCCCGGCTTCGAGCCGGGCGGCGGCGTCTACCACGCCATCATCGGCACGCTGGAGCAGGTCGGCCTCGCCACCGCGATCTCGGTGCCGATCGGTCTGCTGACCGCGATCTACCTGGTCGAGTACGGCAAGGGCGCGCTGGCCAAGGCCGTCACCTTCTTCGTCGACGTCATGACGGGTATCCCGTCGATCGTCGCGGGTCTGTTCATCCTCTCGATCATGCTCATCCTCGAGCTGCAGCCGTCCGGCCTGATGGGCGCGCTGGCACTGGCGATCCTGATGATCCCGGTCGTGGTGCGCTCCACCGAGGAGATGCTCAAGCTCGTACCCAACGAGCTGCGCGAAGCGTCGCTGGCCCTGGGCGTACCGAAGTACCGCACAATCCTCAAGGTGGTTATGCCGACCGCGCTCGGCGGTATCACCACGGGTGTGATGCTCGCCATCGCGCGTATCGCCGGCGAGACCGCGCCGATCATGCTCCTGGTCTTCGGCAGCCAGCTGATCAATACAAACCCGTTCGAAGGCGCCCAGTCCTCGCTCCCCTTCTACGTCTGGGAGCAGTACCGGGTCGGCAGCGAGGCGTCGTACGACCGCGCCTGGGCCGCCGCCCTGGTCCTGATCGCCTTCGTCATGATCCTCAATCTGGTGGCCCGCGGCATCGCCCGCTGGAAGGCCCCGAAGACCGGTCGCTGACGCGACCACGTGAAAGCGAAGTGATTCACATGGCCAAGCGCATCGACGTCAGCGGCCTCACCGCCTACTACGGCTCCCACAAGGCGATCGAGGACATCTCGATGACCGTGGAGCCCCGCTCCGTGACGGCCTTCATCGGCCCGTCCGGCTGCGGCAAGTCCACCTTCCTGCGCACCCTGAACCGGATGCACGAGGTCACTCCCGGTGGCCGCGTCGAGGGCAAGGTGCTGCTGGACGACGAGAACCTGTACGGCTCGAGCGTCGACCCGGTCGCCGTGCGCCGCACGGTCGGCATGGTCTTCCAGCGGCCGAACCCCTTCCCGACGATGTCGATCTTCGACAATGTGGCGGCGGGCCTGCGCCTGAACGGTTCGTACAAGAAGAACCGGCTGGCGGACGTCGTCGAGAAGTCCCTGAAGGGCGCGAACCTCTGGAATGAGGTCAAGGACCGGCTGAACAAGCCCGGCTCCGGTCTCTCCGGCGGCCAGCAGCAGCGTCTGTGCATCGCCCGCGCGATAGCGGTCGAGCCGGATGTGCTGCTGATGGACGAGCCGTGCTCGGCGCTCGACCCGATATCGACCCTGGCGATCGAGGACCTGATCGGCGAGCTGAAGGAGCGCTTCACGATCGTCATCGTGACGCACAACATGCAGCAGGCGGCGCGGGTCTCGGACCGTACGGCGTTCTTCAACCTGTCGGCGGTCGGCCAGCCCGGCAAGCTCATAGAGATCGACGAGACCGAGCGGATCTTCGCGAACCCGTCGGTGCAGGCCACGGAGGACTACATCTCCGGCCGCTTCGGTTAGAACCCGGTCATGTGGTGGGCGTGGGCCGGGGGCGTTGGTGGTTGCTCTCCGGTGGGTGGTTTCCACCGGCGGACCGCCGCACTCCTGGGGCGTACCGGCCACGGGCACACGGGCGGACCGTCGCACTCCTGGGGCGTACCCGCCACGGACACACGGGCGGACCGTCGCACTCCTGGGGCGTACCGGCCACGGGCACACCGCGGACCGCCACACCCCTGCGGTTACCGGCTACGGGCACGCGGGCGAGGCGCCGTACAACCGGTGATTGCCCGGTCGTGACCCCCTAACACGTCTCGCGGTGCTGCATGGCGGTGCCACCGCAAGGCGAAGGGCCCGCCCCCTCTCCCAGGGGGCGGGCCCACAAGCGTTCCAGCGCGGCAGCGGCACGGCGGCCGCCGGCGGTCAGCCGAAGATCAGGTAGACGACGCCGTAGCTCAACGCGGCAACCGCCGCCGCCGCCGGCATCGTGATGAACCAGCCAAGAATGATGTTCTTGGCGACCCCCCAGCGGACCGCGTTGACCCGCTTTGTCGCACCCACACCCATGATCGCCGAGGTGATCACATGCGTGGTCGAGATCGGTGCCTGGAAGAGGAATGCCGAGCCGAACATGATCGACGCACCGGTCGTCTCGGCCGCGAAGCCCTGCGGGGGGTCCAGCTCGATGATCTTGCGGCCGAGCGTCCGCATGATGCGCCAGCCACCCGCGTACGTACCGAGCGACAGCATCATCGCGCAGGCGATCTTCACCCAGACCGGGATCGCGTCGCCCTGGTCCTCCACATCGGCGATGACCAGCGCCATCACCACGATGCCCATCGTCTTCTGCGCGTCCTGCAGACCGTGGCCGAGGGCCATGCCGGCCGCCGAGACCGTCTGCGCTATCCGGAAACCGCGCTTGGCCTTGTGGGGGTTGGAGTTACGGAACATCCACATGATCGCGACCATCACCAGATAGCCGACGACCAGACCGACGACGGGCGAGATGAGCATCGGGATGACGACCTTCTCGAGCACGCCGCTCCAGATCACCTCGGTCCCGCCGGCCAGCGCCGCGCCCACCATGCCGCCGAACAGCGCGTGGGAGGAGGACGACGGCAGACCGAAGTACCAGGTGACCAGGTTCCAGACGATCGCGCCGAGCAGCGCCGCGAACAGGATGCCCATGCCGCGCGAGCCCTGGGGCGTCTCGATGAGCCCCTCGCTGACAGTCTTGGCCACGCCCTGGCCGAGGAACGCACCGGCGAGGTTCATCACCGCGGCCATCGCCAGCGCCGCGCGCGGCGTCAGCGCCCGCGTGGAGACCGAGGTCGCGATCGCGTTCGCCGAGTCGTGAAAGCCATTGGTGTACGTGAATCCGAGCGCGACACCAATGGTCACGATCAGTGCAAAGGTGTCCACGAGGTTCAGGACTCCTTGACCGCGATGGTCTCCACGGTGTTCGCGACATGCTCGAAGGCATCCGCGGCCTCTTCCAGCACATCCACGATCTGCTTGAGCTTGAGCACCTCGATGGCGTCGTACTTACCGTTGAAGAGCGTCGCAAGGAGCTTGCGGTGGATCTGGTCGGCCTGGTTCTCGAGGCGGTTGACCTCGATCCAGTACTCGGTGAGGTTCTCCATGGTCCGCAGATGCGGCATGGCCTCGGCGGTCAGCTCCGCCGCCCGCGCCAGTACCTCGATCTGCTGCTCGACGCCCTTGGGCAGCTCCTCGACCTGGTAGAGCACGACCAGGTCGACGGCCTCCTCCATGAAGTCCATGATGTCGTCGAGCGACGAGGCGAGCTTGTAGATGTCCTCGCGGTCGAACGGCGTGATGAACGAGGAGTTCAGCTGGTGGAAGATCGCGTGGGTGGCGTCGTCCCCCGCGTGCTCCGCTGCCCGCATGCGCTCCGCGATCTCGGCCCGGGCGGAGGCATCCGCACCGAGCAGTTCCATCAGGAGCTTCGAGCCCGTGACGATGTTGTCCGCGGAGGCGGCGAACATGTCGTAGAAGCTCGTCTCCCTGGGGGTCAGACGAAATCGCACGTGGGGTCCTCGGGATGCTTTGGATTCGGCCAGGCTGATGCTAGGTGCATCATCCGGCCACGGCTAACCGGCGTTGTTCAGTGTCGCCCATCAGGCACAGTGGTCCGCACGGGCCCCCCGCCCCCGATCTCACGCGATTCGTTACCATATACCCACGAGGGGTATGTAGTCCCTTTCTGGACAAGCACAGTCGCACAGCACAGTCGCACAGCGAAGCCGGACAGGACAGTCCGAGAGCACATCCGACAAGGACAGACGGACAACGGGAGGACGCGATGACGACCACCGAGGCGGCCGGCCCCCCGGTCACCGACCACGACCACGGTGTGCACGGCTATCACAAGCAGAAGGACGAGCACCTCAAGCGGCTGCGCCGGATCGAGGGCCAGATCCGTGGCCTGCAGCGGATGGTCGACGAGGACGTCTACTGCATCGACATACTCACCCAGGTCTCCGCGTCCACCAAGGCTCTGCAGTCGTTCGCGCTCCAGCTGCTGGAGGAGCATCTGCGGCACTGCGTCGCCAGTGCAGCCATCGAGAGCTCCGCGCAGGGCGCGGCGAAGGGCGGGGAAGAGATCGACGCGAAGGTCGAGGAGGCGACGAAGGCGATCGCGCGCCTTCTGCGCACCTAGTACGCGCCTTCTGCGCACCTAGTACATGAGCGGGGCGCGGCCACGGCGTCCCGGCCGCGCCCCGGCCGCCCGGTGATCAATCGGCCGGTGGCTCGATTGAGCGGTTGCCCCGGTGTTTCTGGTCACTCCTGCCGCGACGAGCCCGAGAACGCAGGCCGCTCGGCCACCACCTTGAGCACCTCGTCGATACGGTCCGGGCTGAGCCGTTCCTCGTCCGCGGCCGACGCCGCGATGATCAACTCACCACACAGCTCGATCTCCGCGAGGGCCACGTGGTCCTGGACGGTCGCAGTACTGGGCGGAGCCACGTGCATTCACCTCTTCCTGCCGGTGTCGACTTCCTAGCGTAGGGAGTGATGCACGGACCGCGCATGGCACGTCCGGACCATTTAGGCCCTGATCTTCCCGGCGTAAATGTCCCGTTGGTCTGGGAGACGTACGGCAACCGGCGCCCCGAAGTCGTACAGCAGGGTGGTCGAGGTGACGGCGACCGGGCGGCCGTGATTGGTGAAGCTGAACCGGTGGCGCACCTTGCGCAGCCGGCCGTCGTCGTCGAGGTACACGTCGAAAGGCACGATGTCCTTGGCGAACCCTTTCGCCGCGGCGGCCAGCGAGGCCCGCGCATGAGGTTCGGCCACCCGCGCCGCCTGCGCGATGTCGGTGGTACCCCGGTAGTGACGCACCCTCGTCCCGGCCAGCGCTTCCTCTCCGACGTACGTCACGTCCCGCGCGCTGCGCAGCAGTTCGGCGGCGGCGAGCGGATCGGTCGCGCCGCCGGTGACCAGGTTGCCGTCCTCGAGCGTGGTCGTGTCGACCCGGACCCACTTGTCGGCCGGCACTCCGGCGCCCCGGTTCTTCATGTACAGCGCCCCGGGCGTCAGCAACTCGGTGATCGGACGGTGCTCGTCGGCGCCCGCCGGATCCTTGGGCAGTACGATCCTGAGCCGACCGGTCCGCCGCCTGAAGTCGTAGCCGCCCTCGCCCCGGATGGTCACCCGGGTCCCGCCGGTCGCCATCTCCATGGACGTACGGGCCTTGGAGCTGCCTGCCCCTGCCAGTACGTCGGCGGCCTTCCGTACGTCGTCGGCACCGCCGCCGCCCCACCGGTCGTCCGCCGCGGCACCGCCGCCGACGGAACACCCGCTCGTCGCCACCGCCCCCAGTACGACGGCCGCGACGGCGAACGCCCCGCCTCTGCGCCTGTGCTGCTGCACCACCATCGCCTGCCAACCCCCAACACGGGACCGCTGCTTGTACTGGAGCCCACCCGTCCCGCATAACGACCGCCCTGGCCCCTCGTCACGCGGGGGTCCGTCCTCGGCGCTGCCCCAGTACCGTGGAGCGGTGCCTCCGCAAGACTTCACCGGCGAGACCCCGCCGCACCGAGCCACCACGGCCGACCGCGGCTCATTCGCCGTCGCCCGCTGTACCTGTGGGTGGTTCGGGCCTGCCCGGCGTTCCCGCGAAAGGGCACGTTCGGACGCCGAGTTGCACACAGCGACGCCCGCGATGCCCGCGACGGAGCGCTGACGCGGCCCTTGCCCCTGCGGCACAGGGAAAACCACCCGCCCCGGGGGAACCCCGCGCCCGCCGGAACCGTCTCGTTCCCCAGGAGGCCCCATGGACCGGCGCGCACTGCTCACCACCGCTGTAGTCATCACCGCTGCCGCCTGCACAGGCAAGAACGGCAACGGCGCTGCCGCGGCTCCCACCGGCACGCCCGGCGGCAGCCGCTCACCGGGCAGACCCGCGGCCGGCAGCACCATCACCACCTCCGCCGCGGCCGACTGGACCGCGCTCGCGCGCGGCCTCGACGGGAAACTCGTACGCCCCGGCGACGTCGCGTACCGCTCCGCCCGGCAGCTCTACAACACCCGCTTCGACTCGCTGAAGCCCGCCGCCGTCGCCTATGTCGCCGGTGAGGACGACGTCAAGGAGTGCCTGGCCTACGCCAGAGCCCACCGCGTCCCCGTCTCCATCCGCAACGGCGGCCATTCCTATGCCGGCTGGTCATCGGGCAACGGCCGCCTCGTCATCGATGTGTCCTCGCTGAACCGCGTCGGCCAGGACGGCTCCGTCGGGGCCGGCGCCAAGCTCATCGACGTCTACGACGGCCTCGCCCGCCACAACCGCACCATCCCCGCGGGCTCGTGCCCCTCCGTCGGTGTGTCCGGTCTCACTCTCGGCGGCGGTCATGGCGTCACCTCACGCGCCTACGGCCTGACCTGCGACAGCCTCACCGCCGCGACCATCGTCACGGCCGACGGCAAGCAGCTGACCGCGAGCGCCACCGAGAACAAGGACCTCTTCTGGGCGCTGCGCGGTGCCGGCAACGGCAACTTCGGCGTCGTGACCCGGCTCCACTTCCGTACACGTCCCACGCCACCCACCGTCACCGCCTATCTCACCTGGCCCTGGGCGAAAGCCGCGGCCGTCCTCGGCGCCTGGCAGCAGTGGGGACCGGACCAGCCGGACGAGATCTGGTCGTCCGCGCATCTCGCCGCCGGGCCCGGCGGCACGCCGACCCTCTCCATCGCCGCGTTCTCCCTCGGCAGCGAGGGAGACCTCAAGAACGCGCTCGACCGTCTCGCCGACAAGGCCGGCTCGCCCGCCCGCTCTGTCTCGGTGCGCCGCCGCAGCTACCGGGAGGCGATGCTCGGCTACGCGAACTGCACGACGATCACCCAGGCGCAGTGCCATCTGCCGGGCACCACTCCGGGCCGTACGCCTCAGGGCGCGCTGCAGCGCGAGACCTACGCCGCGGCCTCCGACTTCTTCGACCGCAACCTCTCCCCGGCCGGAGTGCGCGCCCTGATCTCCGCGACCGAGGCGTTCACGAGGATCACGCCCGGCCAGGGCGGGGGCGGCGGCTCCATCGCACTCACCGCGCTCGGCGGAGCGGTCAACCGTGTGGACCCGCTGGCGACGTCGTTCGTCCACCGGCGGTCCCGGATGCTCGCGCAGTACATCGGCTCCTGGCGTCCTGGCACCTCGGGCACCGCCCAGCAGGCCTGGCTGAAAAACGCCCACGCGTCGATGCGCCGGTATGCGTCGGGAGCCGCGTACCAGAACTACATAGATCCGACGCTGACCGACTGGCGCCGGGCGTACTACGGGCCTGCCGCGGACCGCCTCACCCGGCTGAAGAAGCAGTACGACCCGGGCAGGGTCTTCAACTTCCCGCAGGCGCTGTAGACGTACGGGGAGGCGGGGCGGCCAGGCCGGGGGCGGGGCGCAGGCCGCTACATACGGACCCGGCCTCGGGCCGCCAGGTGCGGGCCGGGGTCCTCAGCCGCCGGGTACGGGCCGCCAGGTACGGGCGGCCGGGCTACGGGGTCGGCCTCAGGCCGCCAGGTACGGGCCGGTCCGCAGCCCGCCAGGTACGGCCCGCCGGGCGTCAGGCCGCCAGGTCTTTGTCCCCGGCTCCGGACCCCTCGGTCCTCGGCTCCGGAATGCCGACCGCCTCCGGCCGGTCCGCCGACCCCGCCGCCGCCCGCTTCGACCGTACGAGCCACGCCACCCGCCCCGACCCGGCGACCGCCGACATCAGCGGTGTCAGCAGCGCCAGCGCGAGCGGCGCGAGCAGCAGCGTCACCGCCGTCCCGAGCGCGAATCCGCCGACCACATCGGTCGGGTAGTGCACGCCCATGTAGACGCGGCAGAAGCCCTCGGCCAGCGCGAGACCGATCGCGGCGAGCCCGAACTTCCGGTGCGCGAGGAAGAGTCCGGCGCCGAGGGCCATCGCCATCGTCGCGTGGTCGCTCACGAACGAGTAGTCGGTCTTTCCGGCCACCAGGACTTCAATGCCCTGGTGGTCCAGGAACGGCCGCGGCCGTTCGACGAACCCGCGGATGGGGATGTTGACCAGCAGCGCGAGTCCGGCGGCGAGCGGCGCCCAGACCAGCCCGGCGACCGCGGAGACCGAGTCCTCGGTGGTGCCGCGCCGGCGCACGCTCCACCAGCACCAGAGCACCACGAGCACCATCGCGAGCATGATTCCGTACTCGCCGATGAATTCCATGGTGCGATCGAGCCACGAGGGGGCGTCCTTGGCCAGGCCGTTGATGTCGTAGAGCAGGCTGAGATCGGGATCGGACCCGCCCCTTGACTCCGTCAGGGGGAACCCCAATGCGAGTCCAGCCATCTGCTGCGGCCCCTTGCCTTGTCGCCTGCCGCGACGCACCTCCAAGTGCGTCGCCTGTGCCAACCCCCGTGGTCAGTGCGGTGTCTGCTGCATGGTCAGTGCGGCTGTCCCAGTCCAGGGAACGCCCCGTTCCCTGTATACGTTCCACTCTCCACCGAACGATCACCATGACGTTATCGAAGAGTGACACATCGTTGCAGCTCAGAGACGTGGCTCAGCAGAGAGTTCCAGCCACTCCGGACAGCTCGTCAGGCTTCCGGCAACGGCGTCGGCAGCGCCTTCGCACCGTCCTTGGTGACCCTGGTCGCACCGAAGTAGTCCGGAGTGTCGATCTTGTCGAAGCGGATCACGGCGCCGGTGTACGGAGCGTCGATCATGTACCCGCCGCCGACATAGAGCCCGACATGCCTGATCGCCCGCGAGTTGGTGAGATCGTCGGAGAAGAAGACCAGATCGCCGGGGAGCAGCTCGTCCCGTGACGGATGCTCGCCGGCGTTGTACTGGTCGTTCGCGACGCGCGGCAGCTCGATCCCGACAGTCCGGTACGCGGCCTGGGTCAGCCCGGAACAGTCGAAGCGGCCGCCCTGTTCGGGCGTGCCGTTGCCACCCCACAGATATTTCGTACCGAGCTTCTGCTGTGCGAAGTAGATCGCCCCGGCCGCCTGCCGCGACGGCTCGACCCGTCCGACGGGCCTGGCGAAGCTCTTCTCCAGGGTGCGGATGACCTTCACATAGTTCTGTGTCTCGCGGTACGGCGGTACGCCTTGGTACTTGATGACGGCGTAGGCGCCGGCGTTGTACGCGGCGAGCATGTTGTCGGTCGCGTTGCCGGGCGCTTTCTTTACATATCCGGCCAGTTCACAGTCGTACGAGGCGGCGGACGGAATCGCGTCGGCCGGATCCCAGACGTCCCGGTCGCCGTCCTTGTCGCCGTCGACACTGTGCGCGGCCCAGGTGCCGGGGATGAACTGCGCGATGCCCTGGGCCGCGGCGGGGCTCTGCGCCCTGGGGTTCCAGCCGCTCTCCTGATAGAGCTGGGCGGCGAGCAGAGCGGGGTTGATGGCCGGGCAGAGGTTGCCCCACTTCTGCACGAGCGGCTGATAGAGCGCGGGCACGGCACCCTTGGCCAGCCCGACGGCACGACCGCCGCCGTTCACACCGCCCATGAGCCCGGCAGCGGCGGAGTAGGTCCCGACGACGAGCAGCGCGACGAAGCTCAGGCACAGCCCGATCCCGACTCCACCGGCCATCCAGACTTTTCGCACGCCCTCAACCCTCCCCCATCCAAGCCGCGTTCCTGCCCGTCTCCACCCGCGCGCCTAGGGTTTGCGTCCCACGCCGCCGAACATGGCGACCTCATCCGCAGTCACCTCGGGCCGCCATTGGGAACACGAAACCACGCCGGGCTCCAGCATTTCGAGGCCGTCGAAGTACCGGGTGAGCTGCTGCGGGGTGCGCTGGGTGAGCCGGGGCGTGCCGTGCTCGTTCCAGAACGCGACGGCCGCATCCACATCCGGCATCGCCGGACTGGTGATGGTGTGGGACAGGACAAGATGACTTCCGGCGGGCAGCGCGTCCATGAGGTGGTGGACGATGCCGTACGACTCCTCGTCGTCCTCGATGAAGATCACGACGCCGAGCAGCATCAGCGCGACCGGCCGGCTGAGGTCCAGCGTCCGGCCGGCGCGCTCCAGAATCGTGTCGACGTCGCGCAGATCCGCGTCGAGATAGTCGGTGCGGCCCTCGGGCGTACTGGTGAGCAGGGCGCGGGCGTGCGCGAGGACGAGGGGATCGTTGTCCACGTACACGATGCGGGCCCCGGGCTCGGCGCGCTGGGCCACCTCGTGGGTGTTGTCCGCGCTGGGCAGCCCGGTCCCGATGTCGAGGAACTGCCGGATACCCACCTCGGCGGCGAGATGGTGCACGGCCCGCCCCAGGAACAGCCGGTCGGCGAGGGCGTAGTCGCCGATCCCGGGATGGAGCGCACGGATCTGGTCACCGGCTTCGCGGTCAACGGTGTAGTTGTCCTTGCCACCGGTCCAGTAGTTCCAGATCCGGGCGGTGTGGGGGCGCGTGGTGTCGATCCTTGCGAGTAAGTGCGCGTTATCGGTCACACGGTCCAAGATAGCCAACTCGGCGCGGCAGGAGCGATGTTGAGGCGAAGGGCATTCAGCCCGGCGGTCCTGCCGCGGCTCCCCCGCATCGGGTCTCCCGCCACGGCTCCGGCCGGACCGGTGAGCGCTCCCCACGTCGACCCGGACTGCAAGACCGGCGACAGAGCAGGAGGGAGGGCCGCTGTCCTCTTACGGGGCATGGGGGCCTCGTCGTATCGACAACCGCGGACGATGGACGTCCGCAGCGCCCAAACGTGTAACAACGACAGTAATTGCCCGGAGTCACCCTCCGTGATACACAGAGTTACCATACGTACTCCTCGCGCCTTCTCCGGTCGATGCCACCGCAGGTCAGGGAGGCTGGATCGGTCAAACGTGCGGAGATCGGGTAAAGAGACCCTCCAAGTCGGCTTACGGGGGCGGTTTCATCAGCGAAGATAGAACGACGGCCCATGCCGAGCGGCAAGGGCACTGAACAACCCAACAGGGGCGGTGAGTTACATGATCCTGGCAGCCGAAAAGGGCGACATCACCACCATCATCGGCGGAATCGCCCCGAACTGGGGGCCTTTCGGGAGTCTGGGGAACGAGGCCAGAGTGATGATCGAGGTTGTGATGGCCGTGGCCATCCTCCTGTGCCTCGGCATCGCGATCTGGGGCGCGGCCAAACAGCGCATCGGAGCGACGGCACTCCGCGACACTTTCAGCGCCGAACAGGGAAAGGGCCTGATCGTCGCCGGTCTGACCGGCGTCTTCATCATCGGGTCGCTGGGGACCTTGTTCACCATCGTGTACGGGATGGCTGTCTGATCCCCCGCCGGTCCTCTCCGGGCGTGCCCCGGCCCACCCTTTGAGGTTGCGTCTCCCTGATGTCGAGTCACCACACCACGCCCGCAAGGGAAGCAGCACGACTACCGTCGTACTACGCGTCGGAATGCGCGTCGTACTACGCGGAACTGCGAACGGTTGAGGGGGACTACCCGAGATGAGCCTCGGTGACGAGCACGGCTACGGCGGCGAGTCGGGCGGCCGTACGGCGGAGGGGTTCGGCGGCTCGGGCCAGACCCGTACGCGCCTGCCGGGCGGCGGCGAAACCGATGTCTACGGCGGCGCGCGCAGACCCGTACGGAGCTCACGCTCCCTCATCACGGTGATGGGCGTGGTGGTGCTGCTGATCGCGGCTATCGCGTTCGCGAACCAGGGCGGCGGCGCGGGCGAGGCCGACCCGTCGGAGGGCGGGGGCAAGGGGGCGGCGGCGCAGCCGACGGCGGCGACAGGGGTGAAGCCGGTGGAGGAGAAGGCCGGGGGGATTCCTTCGGGGTACGCGAAGGACGAGCAGGGGGCGCAGAGCGCGGCGGCGAACTATGCGGTGGCGCTGGGTTCTGACGGCATGTTCAACCAGACGCGCCGTCACGACATCGTAAAGTCCGTCGCCGACGCCAGCACGCTGAACAAGCTCCAGTCGGGGTTCGACGCCGACTATTCCACTGCATTCCTCGCGCAGATCGGCCTGAGTGCCGATGGCGCCGCCCCAGCGGGGTCGACGTTCGTCAATCGCACACTGCCCGCGGGCACCAAGGTCCTGAACTTCGCGGGCGAGACGGCTGCTGTCGACGTCTGGTGCATGGGCCTGTTCGGGCTGACGGGCGAGAAGTCCACCAAGCCGGTGACGAGCGGCTGGTTCACGGTGAACGTCAAGCTGAAGTGGAACGGGTCCGACTGGAGGATCCTGGAGACCAGCCAGAAGACTGGACCCACACCGGTCACCGGTGACAATCCCGTGTCCGGGTCCGACGAAATCGCCGGCGCGGTCAAGGAATTCGGAGGGTTCACGTATGCCCGTTAACCCTCACCCTCGGACGCGCTCCATCCTGACCATCGTGACGGCCGTCCACACGGCGGCGTTCCTGTTCGCGGCCCGAGCCACCGCTGCCCCTACGCCGACGCCCACGCCGAGCAAGAGCGACAACCCGTGCGGGCTCATCGCGGGCCCCGCACGGGACTACTGCGACAACGGCGCCCCCGGCGGCGCCCCCCGCTCCACCCCTCCCGATCCCGCCGACGCCCTCGACCCCCTCTCCTCCCTCGCCCGCGGCTGCGCCGACGCCGCCGTGTGGACCGTCGACACCCTCTCCAAAGCCGTGAAGTCCACCGCCACCGTCGACTTCACCAACACCGCATTCCTCTCCCAGTACGCCGTCGTCTTCGCCGCCGCCACCATCCTCACGCTCGTCCTCTGGCTCCTCGCCGTCGCCAAGCGCGCCATCCGCGGCGTCCCCCTCACCACCGCCATTTCCGAGGCCGTCGGCTTCCTCTGGCTGACCGTCCTCGCGTCCGCCTTCACCCCGCTGATCCTCTACACCCTCGTCTCCGCGACCGACGGTGTCACCGAGGTCATCGCCGGCGGCACCAGCGGCCAGACCGACCAGTTCTTCGGGAACTTCGCCGGCGCTCTGAAGAAGGGCACCGACATCGGCGGCGGGCCGATCATGCTGATCGTCGTCTCGCTGGTCACCGTTCTCGCCGCGGGTGTGCTCTATCTCGAGCTGTTCATCCGCGCCGTCCTGCTCTACATCGGTGCCCTTCTCGGCGTCGTCGTCTACGCCGGACTCGTCGACAAGAACATGTGGGGGCACGTCCGCCGCTGGGCCGGCATCATGATCGCGATCATCCTGGTCAAGCCCGTGATCGCCATCGTTCTCGGACTCGCGGGCGCCCTCGCCGCCGACAAGGGGCCCGAGTCCTTCTCCGCCGTCGTCTCCGGCCTCGCGATCATCCTGCTCGCCATCTTCGCCTCCGCGATGATCTACCGCTTCGTCCCCGGTTTCGGCGACGAGATCGTCGCCTCCCGCAACAACCGCCTACAGAACGGCGCCGAGAACACGGCGGCCGCCGTCATCAGCTCCCCCGCCGCCCTCGTCTCGCAGGGCATCAAGACCCACAGCAGCCGCGGCAACCAGGGCGGCGGCGACAGCAACAACGGCAGCGCCCCGCGCCCCGCCAACCCCATCAGCGGAGGCGTCGCCGCGCACAGCAGCCGCAACCCCGGCGGAAGCGCCGGAGGAGGCGGATCCGCCCCCGCCGCGCCCCCGCCCCGTAGCAGTCCCGGCACCAGCAACCCGCACAGCAACCGCAAGAGCACAGGAGGTGGAGGGCGTTGACCACCCAGTCCCAAACGATCACGCCCCGCCGTACGTATCTCATCGGCCGTGCCCGGCCGAACGCGATCGTCGGCAAGAACCGCGAGACCGGCGAGATCGCGCTGATCATCGCCGGCGCGTTCCTCGGCATGATGAGCGGGCTGCTGGTCCCCGTCCTGTCCCTGCGGATCGTGCTGCTGATGGGCTTCCCGCTCCTCGCTCTCGCCGCCGTGTACGTCCCGTTCAAGCACCGCACCTTCTACAAGTGGTTCGAGATCAACCGCAGTTACAAGCGCACCCTGCGCGGCGGCACCCTCTACCGCTCCTCCGCCGCCGAGGCCGGTACCCACCTCGACGGCCGTGAGATCGAGGTCGGCCCGCCCCCGGGCATCGGCAGGATCAACTGGCTCGCCGCACCCTTCGGTCCGGACGAGATCGCCGTACTGCTGCACGCCGACCGCCGTACCGTCACCGCCGCCATCGAGATCGAGGGCCCCGGCGTCGGACTGCGCGACAGCGAGGACCAGGAAGCTCTCGTCGACCGCTTCGGCACGCTGCTGAAGCATGTGGCCAACGGCGACGGCTTTGTGACGCGCCTTCAGATGCTCGCCCGTACGCTCCCCGCCGACCCCGACGCGCACGCCAAGGACGTTGCCCAGCGCGGCGACCAGCAGACGCCGATGTGGCTGCGGGACTCGTACGACCAGCTCCAGTCGATGGTCTCCACCTCCAGCGAGCAGCACCGCGCGTACCTCGTCGCGTGCATGCACTACACCCGTGAACTGGCCGCCGAGGCCCACGCGATGGCCCGTGCCGCCCGCCCGCAGTCCGGCCGCAAGCTCGACAAGGACGCGGGCCTCGCCGTCGTCATGGCCCGCGAGCTCACCGACATCTGTGCCCGTCTCGCCGAGGCGGACATCCGGGTCCGCCAGCCGCTCGGCCAGGGCCGTCTTGCCTCTCTCGTCCACTCGATGTACGACCCCGACCACCCCATCGACCACATCCAGGCGATGACGAAACGGAACGCCTGGCCGGCCGAGCTGGACGCCATGCAGCCGACGTATCTGCAGGCGAAGACCCGTGAGTCGTCCACCCGCGCGCCCTGGTGTCACTCCACCGCCTGGGTGAAGGAGTGGCCGATGACACCGGTCGGCGTCAACTTCCTGGCGCCGCTGCTCGTCCACACGCCCGATGTGATCCGTACGGTCGCGGTCTGCATGGACCTGGAGCCCACCGAGGTCGCCATCGAGCGGATGCTCACCGAGAAGACGAACGACGAGGCGGACGCGAGCCGCGCCGCCAAGATGAACCGGACCGTCGACCCCCGGGACATCGCCGCCCACGGACGGCTCGACCAGCGGGGTGAAGATCTGGCCAGCGGTGCGGCCGGGGTCAACCTCGTCGGGTACATCACTGTGTCATCGCGTTCGCCCGAGGCCCTGGCCCGGGACAAGCGCACGATCAGGGCCTCGGCCGGCAAGTCGTACCTGAAGCTGGAGTGGTGCGACCGCGAGCACCACCGGGCCTTTGTGAACACCTTGCCGTTCGCGACCGGCATCCGACGCTGAACGAGAGGGCAGTCCGCCATGCGAGATCCGCTGTCCGTCTTCACGGATGCCTTCACCTCCTTCCTCTTCGGGAAGGTGGAGACGACCCGTCTGCCCGTCCGTACATCGACGGGGCAGGCGCAGGCCGTCTACCTCCCCACCGCCGCGCCCGGCCTCGGTGACTCCGGCGTGATCATCGGCCGCGAGGTGTACAGCGGCAAGGGTTATATCTACGACCCCTTCCAGCTGTACGGCCAGCAGCTGCCGGCCCCCCACTGGCTGGTGCTCGGCGAGTCCGGCAACGGCAAGTCCGCGCTCGAGAAGACCTACGTACTTCGGCAGTTGCGCTTCCGCGACCGCCAGGTGGTGGTGCTGGACGCGCAGGGCGAGGACGGAGTGGGCGAGTGGAACCTCGTCGCCCAGGAGCTGGGGATAACCCCCATCCGGCTGGACCCGATGACGGCACTGGACGGCGGTATCCGGCTCAATCCGCTCGACCCCGCGATCACGACGACGGGACAGCTCGCGCTGCTCCGTACGATCATCGAGGTCGCCATGGGGCACGGACTCGACGAGCGCTCGGGCTTCGCGCTGAAGGTGGCGCACGCATACGTCAACGAGACGATCCTCGACCGGCAGCCGGTGCTGACCGACATCGTGGACCAGCTGCGGCACCCGGAGGCGGAGTCCGCCGAGTCCATGAATGTCGACATAGACGACGTACGCGCGTGGGGCCTGGATGTCGCGCTCGTCCTGGACCGACTGGTCGACGGTGACCTGCGCGGCATGTTCGACGGACCCACGACGGTGGGGATCGATCTGGACGCGCCGCTGATCGTCTTCGACCTCTCGCACATCGACCGGAACTCGATCGCCATGCCGATCCTGATGGCGATCGTGGGGGTGTGGCTGGAGCACACCTGGATCCGCCCGGACCGCAAGAAGCGCATCTTCCTGGTGGAGGAGGCGTGGCACATCATCAACTCGCCCTTTGTGGCACAGCTCTTCCAGCGCCTGCTGAAATTCGGCCGCCGACTGGGCCTGTCCTTCGTGGCCGTCGTCCACCATCTCTCGGACGTGGTCGACGGGGCGGCGGCACGGGAGGCGGCGGCGATCCTGAAGATGGCGTCGACGAGAACGATCTACGCACAGAAGGCGGACGAGGCACGGGCGACGGGCCGTGTGCTCGGCCTGCCGCGGTGGGCGGTGGAAATCATTCCGACGCTCACTCCCGGCATCGCGGTCTGGGACGTCAACGGCAACGTCCAGGTGGTCAAACACCTGGTGACGGAGGCGGAGAGACCACTGGTCTTCACGGACCGGGCGATGACGGAATCCTCGGGGCCTGCGCTGCCCGAGGACGTGGCCGCCGCGGAGTGGGAGGCGGAGCAGCGCGCGGCCCTGGTCGAGCGGCGGCAGCTGGACGAGTCCTCCGAGTCAACGGTGGCATGACATGCGCGACCGCCGTGACTACCAGCACGCCGAGGACCGGGACGAGCGCGGCATCCCCGACGGCCTGCTGGTGGGCCTGCTCGGTTTCCTGCTCGGGCTGACCCTGCTGGTCTGGACGGCCACGGGGCTGGCGGCCCTGATGACGCACGGCTCGTGGCCGGCGGACGTCACCTTCGCCCGCACGCCGCTGGCCATGCGGGCGCTGGCGTCCAAGCCGCACGACCTCCCGGCCGCATGGCCGGACACTCCGCCGGCGGAGCTGTCGGGGTACGGGCTGTTCTGGGGCCTGGCCATAGGTGAGTTGATGGTGCTGGTGGTACTGACGGTGTTCGTCCTCGGCACGCTCGCCCGCTGGCGCGCGGTCCGCGCGGGCCGCGTCTCCGGCTCGCCCTCACATCGGTCCGCCCGCGTCGCGAAGGCGGAGGGCTGGGACCCGGCGGGCTCCTCGGCCGCGGACACGTACACGGGAGGCCCGGACCCGGCGAAGCCGACCGACAGCCGCCGCGGGCAGCCGCGGGCTGCCGACCAGGGAGGGAACGGCTGGGACCCCCGGGCCGGCTCCGGCCCCGTCACCCCCTCGCCGGGAGCGTCCACGGGCCCGTACGCCCCAGCCGCGAGCCAAGACGCCCACGCCTACCCGGGAACCGGGCACCAGCCCGGCACCCCACCGGCCGCCGCACCCGGCGACAGCGCAGTCGCGAGCCCCCACCCGGCCCATGCCACGACGGGTGACGGCGCAGCCGCGAGCCCGCACGCCGAGCCCGCGGGTCCCAACCCCTTCACGGCGCACGGCGCGGCCGGGCGGGAGACGCACATCGTCCCTGTCCCCCGCACCCCCCGGATCCTCTACGGCAATCCCGCCACCCGTCGCCCGGTCACCGTTCAGGCCGTCCTCGACGCCGAAGGGCCGGCGCTCGTCGTCACTTCCGATCCCACGGTGTGGGCCGGGACCAAGGACGCGCGGGCCAAGCTCGGCCCCGTTCTCGTCTACGATCCCGGGCATCTCTGCGACACCCCCGCCCGCCTCCACTGGTCGCCCACCGCACAGTGCGAGAACGCCGACACCGCCGCCGCACGCGCCGCCGCCCTGCTCGCGCCCATAAGACCCCGTGCTCTCCTCGACGCGGCCATGGCCGACACCGCGGAGACGCTCGTACGCTGCTGGCTGCATGCCGCCGCTGTGGACGGACGCCCGTTCAAGCAGCTCCACCGCTGGGCACAGGGCGGCAACGCCCATGACGCGGTACGCATCCTCCGTACGCACCCCAAGGCCACCGCCGGACTCGCCGGGCTGCTCGAGTCCGCGCTCACCGGGCATCCCGAACGCCGGGAGATCGCCCAGCAGTTGGTGGTACGCGCGCTCTCCGCGCTCTCCTCGATCCACATTCGTGAGGCTTGCACCCCAAACCGAACGGATTCCCTCACCTTGGAATCATTCATAAACGAAGGGGGAACCCTTTATGTGGTGGGTGAACAGATCGAGGACCCCAGAACCCACCCCGGCGCGATGCCTCTGCTCACCGCACTCGCCGCAGACGTGGTCGAGCACGGCCGCCGCATGGCCGCACGGTCATCCGACGGTCGGCTCGACCCACCAATGACGCTCGTCCTGGACGACGTCGCGGCCGTGGCTCCCCTTCCCAGCCTTCCGGAGCTGCTGGCAACCGGTCAGGACCAGGGCCTGCCGACCCTGGTCCTGCTCCGTTCCGTCGAACAGGCGCGCGCCCGCTGGCGCGAGCCGCTCCCCCAATAGCCCAGCACCGGCCACGGAGTGAACTGCTGACTGCGTGAGCTAACGCTTGACCTCGAGCTCCACCTCGCGGGCCGTGGAATCCCCGGGCGCGGGTACGGAGTCCCCGCTCGGCACAAACCCGACGCGCCGGTAGAACGCCGCGGCCCGTGCGTTGCGCTCGTGCACATACAGCCGCACCCGCTCCACAGGCGGCCCCTCCAGCGACCAGGACCACTCCAGCGCCGCCTCGAACAGCGCGTCCCCAAGACCAGCGCCTCGCACCTCGGGCCGTACGAACACCCCGACCACGTGCGTCTGGTCGGTCTTTGCCGCCTCCCCGAACCGCACCTCTCCGGCCGGCCGCTCGACGAGGACCGTGAGCGTGCCGACCCACCGCCCGTCCGCGTGCTCCGCGATGAACTGGCGGGCGACGATCCCCTCCGCCGCTGTGGAGGCCCGGTCCTGCCAGAAGCCGTCCGGCCGCTCCACCGCCTGCTCGTACGTCTCCAGGAAGGCGAGAGGTGCGGCCGGGTCCTGCAGAGCGGCGAGCCGGAGCTCCCTGGCCTTCGCCCACTCCTCGGCGCGCACCGCGCGGATGACAAAGTCGTTCTGATCCATCTGCCGATACTGACCGGGCCTGTGCTCCTGAGCAACGGGGTTTCACCGTCGTACTCCGGTACTGCGCACCGCCTGGCCCCGCCGCCCGCTCCGTAGCGTTGCCTAATGGGTTCTGAACGCAGAAAAGCCCCGCACCATGACGGTACGGGGCTTTCCCACAATAATTGTTCGGCGGTGTCCTACTCTCCCACAGGGTCCCCCCTGCAGTACCATCGGCGCTGAAAGGCTTAGCTTCCGGGTTCGGAATGTAACCGGGCG